>JACDER010000175.1 GCA_013816275.1 Actinomycetota bacterium
CGACCGCACCGTCAGCCAGGTGGCCGGGAGGCAGGTCAGCGGGACGCGGGTCGAGTATGGGGGGCTGCCCGGCTACGAGTACGACGTCGACGTCTCGACCCCCCCCGGTGGGCACAGCCGGCTCCTTCTGCTGTTCCACGGCAAGAGCGAGTACGAGATCAACTGCCAGTGGACGGGCAAGCGCGACGAGGTCGCGAAGGGCTGCGACACGGTCCTTCGGACGCTCAAGCCCGCTTAGCGCGCTCCTTCGCCAGCTTCTCGATGCATTCGAAGGCCCAGGCGGGAATCTCCGCGGGAGCCTCGTCGGGCCGCACCCGCTCGTTCATCCCGAGACCAACGAACTCGCCGACGCCCATCCGCCAGCGCAGCCACGGCCAGAACCAGGCCGGCTTCGGCACCGGGCCGGGGAGGTTCTGGGGTCGCGGCGTGGGCCGCTTCCCCGGCCGGTAGGTGATGTCCGCCAGCCTGACCCCTTCGGCGAGCCGGTTCAGATCGGTGCGGCCGGGGATGCCGTCCACCGAGCCGGAGGCCGAGTACTGCCAGACCGCGTACCTCCGCCAGCCCGCGGGCAGTATCGGCTCGGAGACGCCGTAGTTCGCGATCCAGAGCGGGTAGTTGCGGAACGCGGTCGTCTGGCCCATCTGCTCCCAGAAGTAGGGGTAGGTGTAGAGGAGCGGCCGCGCTCCGGTCGCGCGGCGGACGCGGTCGAGCCAGGCGCGCGCCCACTCGATCATTCCGTCGGGGGAGAGCCCGGCGGTCTCGAGGTCGAGCGCGGGGAGGAGGTCGCCCGAGCGGGGTGCGGCGAGCGAGAGGAACCAGTCGGCCTCGGCGCGGGCGTCCTTCGCCGGGTCCGTCGAGTACGTGTCAGGGCGGGCGAAGTGGTACGCGCCCGTCTTGATCCCGACCGCCTTCGCGCCGGTCACGTGGGCCCGGTACTTCGCGTCGGCGAACGTCGTGCCCTCGCTGGCCTTGATGAGGGCGAACGAGATGCCGTCGGCCTTCACCCTGGACCAGTCGATCCGCTCCTGGTGGTTCGAGACGTCGATGCCCTTGATCAAGGGCCGAAGTCTCTCAGTATCTGTAGACGATCCGCCCGCGGGTCAGGTCGTAGGGCGACAGCTCGATCTTGATCTTGTCGCCGGGATAGACCCTGATCCGGAAGCGGCGCATCTTGCCGGCCGTGTAGCCAAGCGTCTCGTGACCGTTCTCGAGCGCGATCTTGAACAGGCCGTTCGGGAAGGCCTCGACGACCTGGCCGTCAAGCTCGATCTTCTCTTCCTTCGATGCCACGTTCCCCCCAAAATAGCGACAAAGTCGTTACGGATAACCGGATTGAATGATTGGTTAGGAGACAGCGCCGTGTGTGCTAGCACAGCGCTAGCAGGGTGCTACCATGAGCGGATGGCCACCTTGCATGTGCGCAATGTCCCGGACGACCTGTACCAAGAGTTGCGGAGGCGGGCCGAGCGGGACGGTCGCTCCATCAGCGGCGCGACGATCGAGATTCTGCGCCGATCGCTGCCGGCTGCCTTCGACCCGGAAGCGTTCTTGGCAGAGATCGAGGCCGATACAAGGCGCTGGTCGTGGCCGGAGGACGGTCCGACGCCGGAGGAGATCATCCGGCGCGACCGGGACTCCCGTTAGCGCGCTCGCCGTCTTCGATGCCAGTGCGCTCGTACGCGCGCTTCGCACCCGTCACCCGAAGGCGCGGGAGTGGCGCGCTCGAGCCGTTCGGGGAGAGGTGCGGGCAATCGCTCCGGATCTCGTCTTCGCGGAGGTCGGCAACGCGTTTCTCGTCGAGCATCGGGCTGGTGGTATGCCTGCGTCCGAGGTCGCCGCGTCGCTCGAGCGACTCGTTCGCATCCCAGTGGCGGTGGTGTCGACGAAGGAACTCGTTCGCGACGCGGCCGCGATCGCATCGGCCCGCAGGCTCTCGCTCTACGACGCGTGCTACGTCGCGCTCGCCGAGGCGAACGACGCCGTGCTCGTGACCGCCGACCGCAAGCTCGCCGGCGCATGTGCCCGGAGCGAGCTTCTTATCTGACCGAGATGGGCTCGATCAGGAACGAGACCCGCTGCTCACCTTCTGGGAGCGGGTAGCGGTCCCAGCCGCGGTACTTCTTGCCCAGCCGGTCGATGTGCGCCACGGCCTCGTCACCGTCGATCACGCGGACGACGCGGCCGCGGATGTCGACGTGGTCGTAGGGGTTGTCCAGCGGCGAGATCGAGAGCGCGACGCGCTCGTCGCGGCGCAGGTTCCGCTCCTTCAGCCGTCCGACCGCGGTGTTGACCAGGATCAGGTCGCCCTCGAGGTCGACCCAGACCGGGGAAACGTGCGGCCATCCGTCCTCCATCAGCTCGGCGACGAAGGCGAAGTTCGGGCCGGTGAGGAGCTCGCGCGCATGGTCGGTCAGCTTCGCCATTACGGAATTCGTACACGACCCTTTCACAGAGCCCATTTCTCGCGGCCACCATGGACGCCATGAAGGCGCGACTCCTCCTCGCTGCGGCAGTCCTGATCGGCCTGGCGGTCGCGGGCGCCGTCGTCTCGCTCCAGAGTCACGCCGCCGCCGCCAAGCAGCGCCCGAACGTGATCGTGATCGAGACCGACGACCAGACGTCGGAGGAGATGCGCGTCATGCGCAACACGCTCAGCCTGATCGGAGCGCAGGGGACGACGTTCGACAACAACTTCGTCACGCTCTCCCTCTGCTGCCCGTCACGCTCGACGTTCCTGACCGGCCAGTACGCGCACAACCACGGCGTCCTCACCAACTCGCTCCCGAACGGCGGCTACGAGAAGCTCGACCATTCGAACACGCTCGCCGTCTGGCTCCAGAGCTCCGGCTACAACACCGCGCTCGTCGGGAAGTACCTGAACGGCTACGGGAAGAAGGGCAAGCAGACCGAGATCCCGCCGGGCTGGACGGAGTTTCACGCCGGCGTGAGCCTCTCGTTCTTCGACTGGACGCTGAACGACAACGGGGCCCTCGTGACATACGGGTCGAGCGCCGCCGACTACCAGACCGACGTCCTGACCTCGAAGGCGGTCGACGTGATCCAGCGGCGCGCCCCCGAGGCGAAGCCGCTGTTCATGTGGGTCACCTACCACGCCCCGCACAGCGGCGCCCCCAAGGAGAACGATGACCCCAAGGGCCTCGGGACGGTCAACGTCGGGACGAAATACAAGGACTACTTCGCGTCCGAGCAGCTCCCGAACATGCCGTCCTTCAACGAGGCGGACGTGTCGCACAAGCCCCTCGGGATCCGCAACCGGCCCGTCCTGACGGCGGAGCGGATCGCCGCGATTCGCGAGGCCTACCAGCAGCAGCTCGAGTCGCTGCTCTCGATCGACGACGGGGTCAAGTCGATCGTCGATGCGCTGCGCGCCTCCGGCGAGCTCGGCAACACGCTGCTCGTCTTCACCGACGACAACGGCTTCTTCCACGGACAGCATCGCGTCCCGTCCGGCAAGGTGCTCGTGTACGAGCCCTCGATCCGGGTTCCGCTGCTCATGCGCGGCCCCGGCGTGCCGAAGAACAAGCACCTGGGGCAGATGGTCGCGAACATCGACCTCGCTCCGACGATCGTCGATCTCGCGAACGCGAAGGCCGCGCGCGTGATGGACGGAAAGTCGCTTCTGCCGCTGTTCAAGAACACGAGCATGCAGTGGGGCCGCGATCTGCTGCTCGAGCGCGGGCCGACCGGCGGGGAGCGGGCCGGGACGGCGATGGGCGAGATCGGAAACGGGGACAACGGCAATCAGGGCAAGACCGCGGCGCCCGGCGACCAGCAGTTCGTCGCGATCAGGACTCCCCGGTACAAGTACGTCGAATACGCGAACGGCGAGAAGGAGCTGTACGACCTCGCGAAGGATCCGGACGAGCTGAACAACCTAGAGGCCGACTCTGGGCACGCGGTCCTGCGCGCGGAGCTCGCACGACGTCTTGCCAGCCTGACGGGCTGCAAGGGCTCCGCGTGCCGGGTCGGGCCACAGATCTCGCTGGCGCGTGCGAAGTGCAAGTTCCACGTCAGCGGAGCGGATGCTCGCTGGGTGAGCTCGGTCTCATCCTCACGCAAGGGCCGAGACGTGACGGCGCGCATCTCGTTCTCGGACGGCCGGGTCGTCCTGCGGGCCGGCTCGCTTCCCCGCAGCTGCTAGGGAGCCTCTTCGTACCTGGGGAGGCCGTCGTCCGGGACCGTGTCCCAAGGCGCGGCCGAGCTGACGAACGAGTGGTAC
>JACDER010000176.1 GCA_013816275.1 Actinomycetota bacterium
GGCGGTGGCTTTGCCACCGCCGAAGCGGAAAGCGGAGCGTTCGTATGCGTAGCAATACGGCCGCGGCCGAGGACGCCGCCAGGCGCGGCTTTGCAGCCGCTGGAGCGCGCCGTATTCGCCGGACGGTGTACTAGGTCATGGAAGGCGGACTCGCCGGAACCGTGGCCGTGGTCGGTTTCCCCAACGTCGGCAAGTCGACGCTGGTCAACCGGCTCACAGGGACCCGGCAGGCCGTCGTCCACGAGACGCCCGGCGTCACGCGCGATCGCATGGAGGTCGTATGCGAGTGGGCCGGCACCCGCTTTCTGCTCGTCGACACGGGCGGCGTCGACATCGTCGACAAATCGCCGCTCATCAGGTCTGTCGCCGACCAGGCCCGGGCCGCGGTCGCCGAGGCCGATCTCGTCCTGTTCGTCGTCGACACGCGCGCGGGGATTACGCCCGGGGACGAAGAGGTGGCGGCGATCCTGCGGGTGGCCCGCAAGCCGGTGCTCCTGCTCGCGAACAAGGTCGACGACCCCGCCCAGGAGGCGAACGCGTTCGAGTTCCACCGCCTCGGGCTCGGCGATCCGATCCCGGTCTCGGCCGTCCATGGTCTTGGCACCGGGGATCTCCTCGACGCGATCGTCGCGCAGCTCCCCGGCGCGGCCCGGCCCGAAGTCGGGGAGGACGCGATCCGGGTGGCGATCCTCGGCCGGCCGAACGTCGGCAAGTCGAGCCTGCTGAACGCGATCGTCGGCCAGGAGCGCGTGATCGTCTCCGAGATCCCCGGGACGACGCGCGACGCGATCGACATGGTCCTGGAGCGCGGCGACCGCACGTTCGTCCTGGTCGATACGGCCGGGCTGCGACGCCATCGCCGCCAGCGGCAGGGCATCGAGTACTACTCGGAGCTCAGGGCCCTTCAGGCGGCCGAGCGTGCGGACGTCGCCCTGATCGTGATCGACGTCGAGGAGGGGCTCGTCGACCAGGACCTCGCCGTCGCCGACGTTGCCCGCAGGGCGCACTGCGCGACGCTCGTCGTGCTCAACAAGTGGGACGTGGGCACGGTCGGGATCGAGGACGTCAGGCCCCGCCTCGAGGCCAAGCTACGACAGCGCCCGCCGATCGTGGCGGCGTCGGCGAAGACCGGCCGCGGGATCGGAAAGATGCTCGACCGGGTCGAGGCGCTCTTCGACCGCTCCGCCTCGCGCGTCTCGACGGGGGAGCTGAACCGGTTCCTGGGCGAGCTGAAGGAGGCCCGTCAGCCGCCCTCGCGGAACGGCAAGCGCCTCAACATGCTCTACGGGACGCAGATCAAGTCCCGGCCGCCGCGCTTCCGCGTCGTCGTCAATGATCCCGGCCTCTTGACGCGCGACTACGGCTACTGGGTCGAGAACCAGCTACGGGAGCGGTTCGCGCTCGAAGGCGTGCCGGTGGAGATCGACTTCGTGCGACGGAAATGAGAGTTACCGTCGTCGGCGGCGGGTCGTGGGGAACGGCGTTCGCGCGCCTCCTCGCGGAGAGCGGCCACGAGGTCACGCTCGCGTGCCGCGATCCCGAACAGGCGGCGGCGATTGCTCAGACCGGGCGTAATCCCCGCTACCTCCAGGATGTCGACCTCGGCGCCGTGCAGGCGGTCGCGCTCCCCGACCTCCCGGAGACCGACCTCTTCGTGATGGCGGTTCCGAGCCACGCGTTCGCGGAGGTGGCCGCGACGCTCCCGGACGGTCCGCCGGTGCTGAGCCTCACCAAGGGACTCGATCCGGCGACGGGCAACAGACTGTCGACACTGCTCGGCGCCCGGCGCGTGGCGATGCTCTCAGGCCCGAACTTCGCCGCCGAGATCGCCGCGGGCCTTCCCGGAGCGGCCGTGATCGCGAGCGAGGACGAGGAGCTCGCAGCGTGGCTCCAGCAGGAGATCAACTCGCTGATCTTTCGCGTCTACGTGAATCCGGACCTGATCGGCGTCGAGCTGTGTGCCGCGGCGAAGAACGTGATCGCGCTCGCGGCCGGCGGCGTCGACGGGCTCGGATTCGGAGACAACGCGAAGGCGGCGCTGATCACGCGCGGCCTCGCCGAGATGTCGCGGCTCGCCGCCGCCTGTGGAGCTCGTCCGGAGACGTTCGCCGGCCTGGCCGGGATGGGCGACCTGATGGTCACCTGCTGGAGCCGGCAGGGCCGCAACCGGCGCGCCGGCGAGCTGATCGCCCAGGGCGAGTCGCCCGAGCAGGCGGCCGCGGAGATCGGCCAAGTGGTGGAGGGACTCACGACGGCGCCGGTCCTGCGCGATCTCGCTCACCGGCTCGAGATCGAGCTGCCGATCACCGAGGGGGTGTGCCAGGTGCTGACGGGCGTCGATCTGCTTGAGCTAGTCTCGACGCTGATGGGCCGTCGTCCGAGGGAGGAATAAGTGAGGGTCAAGTTCGCGTTCGCAGCGGTTGCGACGGCCGCGTTTCTGGCTGCAGGCTGCGGCGGCGGCGGCGGCGGAGGAGGCAGCAACGCCGCATCAGGTGCCGCTTCGATCGCGCCCGACAGCGCGGCCGCGTACGTCGCGGTCAGCTCGAACCTCGATTCCGCCGGCTGGACCAAGGCCAAGGCGCTGCTCGACCGGTTCCCCGGCAAGGCCACCATCATCAAGAGCCTCCGCTCGTCGCTCACACAGCAAGGCCTCGACTGGGAGACCGACGTCAAGCCGGCGCTCGGCGACGAGGTCGACCTGGTCTGGCTCGACTTCCAGGGTGGCGGTCAGAACATCGTGGGGATCACGAAGCCCAAGGACGCGGCCAGGTTCAACGCCCTGCTCGCGAAGAGCTCGAACCCGCCGGTGCACGAGGTGATCGACGGCTGGACGGTGTTCGCGAGCGAGCAGGACGAGCTCGACGCGTTCGACCAGGCGCGCAGCGATCACGGCTCGCTCGTGGACGACTCCGCCTTCGCCGACGCGATCGACAGCCTCCCGAGCGACTCGATCGTCCAGGCCTGGGTTCGCGGCAGCGCCGTCCAGACGGCGTTCGACCAGCGACTACAGAGCTCCGGCGCGCCGGCCGACACGACGAAGAACCAGATCGGTTCGCTGGACTCGGTCGCGGCCGCGGTCACACCCGGCTCGAACGGGATCCGCATGGCGGCGGCGTTCAAGGGCAATCTCGATCTCGGAGGCGGTGGCTACCACGCCGAGCTGCCGAGCTCGCTGCCCGCCGGCGCGATGCTCTACCTCTCGTTCAACGGCATCGGCGACAGGCTGAACAAGCTGGTGGATGCGTTCGGAGGCTCCAGCCCGAACTTCGACCAGCAACGGGCACAGATCGAGCTTGTCCTCGGCTATCCGCTGAAGGACGTCTTCGGTCTTCTCTCGGGGGAGGGCGCGATCGCGCTCTATCCCACCGCGACCGGAACCCCGGTTCTCCTCTTCGCCGCCGCCGTCGGGGACGAGGCGAAGGCTCGGAACATCCTCGATCGGCTGGCGACGCTCGCGGCGGCGAGTGGAAGCATCAAGATCCAGTCTGTGCAGATCGGCTCCGTTCAGGCGAAGGAGATCACGCTCCAGAACGGCACGTCGGCGTACGCGGCCGTCTTCGGCGGGAAGCTCGTAACCACGAACAACCGCTCGGCGATCGAGCAGATGCAGGGAGTCGGCCCGAAGCTGTCCGGCGACTCGTCGTATGTGCAGGCGCTGGACGGGTCGGGCGTGCCAACCGAGACGAGCGGGTTCCTCTACGCGAACCTGAGCGACGGGCTCCAGTACGCGTTCGATTATGCGGAGAGCCACGGCAGTTCGATCCCGAAGGTCGTCAAGGACAACACGGCTCCGCTCCGAGGCCTGCTCCTGTACGGATCCAACGACGGCGGAGGATTCACCCTGACGGGATTCTTGGGGATCCACTAGGTACCCTTCCGCGCGGCATGGATCAACGCGAGTTCCTCTTCACCTCGGAGTCGGTCACCGAGGGTCACCCCGACAAGGTCGCCGACCAGCTGTCGGACACGATCCTCGACGCCGTCCTCCGGGACGACCCCGACGGTCGAGTCGCCTGCGAGACGCTCGTCACGACGGGGCTTGTGATCGTCGCCGGCGAGATCACGACCAGCACGTACATCGACATCCCCAAGCTCGTCCGCCAGAAGGTGGCCGACATCGGCTACACGCGCTCCGACTTCGGCTTCGACGCGCACACGTGCGGCGTGGTCGTGGCGATCGACGAGCAGTCGCCCGACATCGCGCAGGGTGTCGACACCGCCTACGAAGTACAGCAC
>JACDER010000177.1 GCA_013816275.1 Actinomycetota bacterium
GTCCTCGCCCGAGGCCGCCCTCGCCGGCGTGGAGCCAATCCCTGTCCGTCATCTCGCCGAGGCGGTCGCCTATCTGCGCGGTGGAAGCCGTCCGCCGCCGTACGTCACTTCGAACGGCCATCCACGGCCGGCTCCCGAGCCGGACCTCGCCGACGTCAGGGGACAGGAGCGGGCGCGTCGCGCGCTCGAGCTCGCGGCGGCAGGCCGGCACAACCTTCTGCTCGCCGGCCCGCCCGGCACCGGGAAGACGATGCTCGCGCGGCGGCTCCCGGGGATCCTTCCGATCCTCGCCCGTAAGGACGCCGTCGAGGTCATGCGGATCCACTCGGTTGCGGGCGTGCTGAACCACGATGGAGTCCTGATCGAGACGCCGCCGTTCCGCGCGCCGCATCACAGCGCATCCACGGCGGCGATCGTCGGGGGTGGACCGAGTCCTCGTCCCGGGGAGGCCAGCCTAGCCCACCATGGTGTCCTCCTCCTCGACGAGTTCCCTGAGTTCCAGCGGACCGCGCTCGAGGCGCTGCGGCAGCCGCTCGAGGACGGGTCGGTGAGCGTCGCCCGCGCCTCCGGGCAGGCGGTTTTCCCGGCCCGGTTCCAACTCGTCGCAACGATGAACCTCTGCCCGTGTGGGGGGAGGGCGGATGCCTCGGCCGAGTGCTCCTGTTCGCCCCAGCAGCTTGCTCGCTTTCGGTCGAAGCTCTCGCAAGCTCTTCTCGATCGGTTCGACCTGGTCGTGACCATGCCTCGTCCCCGCGCGACGGAGCTCGCGGCCGGTCCGAGCGAAGGATCGGAGGCCGTGCGCCGGCGCGTCGCGTCCGCGCGAGCTCGGCTCGAAGGCGCCTGTCCAGAGCGGACCGCCGAGGCGAATTCACTGCTCGACAGCGCGGTTGAGCGGTTGCCCCTGTCCGGCCGCGGCCGTGCTCGCGTCTCGCGCGTCGCCGCTACGGTGGCGGCGCTCGCCGGCGCCGAACACGTGGCCGCGGAGCACGTCGCGGAAGCACTCTCGTACCGCTCGCCGAAGGAGCTCTCGTCGTGAGCGAGCTGGCCCTCGCCGCTTTCGCCGCCGAGACCGGCTCCCATCTGGTGACCGAGCCGCGAAGCGCCCGCTACTCCCGCTTTCGCCGGGAGTTCGATGCTGCGGAATATCGGGCGCGCCTGGCGCAGCGCGGCCTCCGCTTCCTTGCCCGCTCGGACGGCGGGTTCCCCCATCCTCTTCGCGCGATTCACGACCCGCCACCGGGACTTTTCCTGCGCGGGTCCGGTGACGCTGACCTCCTGGCCCGCCCGGCGGTCGCTGTCGTCGGGGCGAGGTCGTGTTCAACCTACGGCGCCCAGGTGGCGCGGAGCCTGGGCCGTGACCTTGCGGCCGCGGGGCTCGTTGTCGTGAGCGGAATGGCGCGCGGCATCGACGGACAGGCTCATCGCGGCGCGATCGAGGCGGATGGCGTCACCGTTGCGGTGCTCGGATGCGGCATCGACCGCGACTATCCGGCTGCGCACGCATCCCTGGGGAGGGAGATCGAGCGGTTGGGCCTCATCGTCTCCGAGTACCCGCCCGGAGTTGAGCCGGCGCCTTGGCGCTTCCCCGCAAGGAACCGGATCATTGCCGGCCTGACTCAGGCCGTTGTGGTCGTCGAGGCGCGGGAACGATCTGGAGCCCTGATCACTGCTGACCTGGCTCTCGAAGAGGGGAGGGAGGTCCTCGCGGTTCCCGGCGAGATCACGTCATCGCTGTCGGCCGGGACCAACGGGCTCCTGCGCCTCGGCGCGATCCTTGTCTCCTCGGCGCGCGATGTACTCGAGGTCTTCGGAGTGGAGCTGAGACCGGTGGATCGGGAGCCGATCGTCGATCCGAGGGCGCGCCGTCTCTACGACGTTCTTACCGGTGCGCCTGCAACGGCGGACGAGCTCGCCCGCGCGACCGGCTTGCCGGCGTCCGATCTGGCGCCGGCTCTCACTCTCCTCGAGCTTGCAGGCCTCGTGTCCGAGGGCGAGGGCCTGTACCGGGTGGCGATGCCGACGGGTTAGCATCGAGCTGTGTCGCAGCCATACTGGCTTGAAGAGCCAGGCCCTGAGCTCGCGAGCATGCCTCTCGAGGGCCCCCCCGACGTCGAGATCGTCGGTGCGGGCATCACCGGCTGCTCGGCTGCGCACACGCTCGCGGAGGCCGGGCTCCGCGTGCGTGTCCATGAGGCGCGGAAGGTGGCCGAGGGGGCCAGCGGGCGAAACGGCGGCTTCGCGCTTCGCGGCGGCGCCATGCCGTACGACCGCGCGCGTGAGTGGCTCGGAGCGGATCGGGCGCGCGACTACTGGGCGCTCACCGAGCGGTACCTCCGCAGCCTCGCCGACCTCGTGGGAGACGCGCTGCGCCCGGTCGGCAGCCTCCGCCTCGCGGCCGACACCGAGGAGCGGGACGAGCTCCGCTTCGAGTACGACGCGCTGCGCGAGGACGGCTTCGAGGCCGAGTGGCGGGAGCCAGTCGAGCCGCCCCTGGACCGCCGCTTTCCCGCTGCGATCTTCCATCCGACGGATGCCGCAGTCCAGCCGGCGCGCATGACGCGGCGACTGGCCGAGCGTGCCGCGGCGAGCGGAGTGGAGTTCGTCCAGCACCACCGCGTCAAGTCGCTGGAGGAGCTCGACGCCGACCGCGTCCTGGTTGCCACGGATGGATACCCGAGCGGCCTGCTCGGGGAGTTCGAGGGCTTGATCGTCCCAACGCGAGGGCAGATGATCGCGACCGCGCCGATCTCAGAGAAGCTCTTCGCTTGCCCGCATTACGGACGGCATGGCTTCGACTACTGGCAGCAGCTCGAAGACGGACGGCTCACCGCGGGTGGGTTTCGCGACACCGACCTCACGTCCGAGTTCACGGCGGACGAGTGGGTCACGCCGACGATCCAGGAGGCACTCGAGGAGTTTCTCGCCGGTCTCCTGGGACGCCCGGTCGAGGTCACGCACCGCTGGGCGGGGATCTTCGGGCTCGTTCTCGACTTCCTCCCGGTCGTCGGTCCCGCGGCCGGCCACGAGAGGGTCTGGATCTGCGGCGGATACTCGGGCCACGGAAACGTGCTCGCGTTCATGTGCGGCGATCTCGTCGCGCGGGCGATGCTCGGCGATACGCAACCAGAGCTCAGCCTCTTCGATCCGGCGCGGCTGCTTGCGACGGCCTAGCTCTCTGGGGGCGGCGACTTGGGGGGGGAGGGCCGGCTCGGCGCGCCTCCGACCAGGTTCGTGAACCACGTATTGAAGCGCTCCGGCCAGCCCGGATGTACCTCGTAGCGCTGGCGCGCTCGCTCCACCTTCGCCGGATTGCGCTTGTAGAACCACCGTGCCCAGGCGGACCTCGGCTTGGCGAGGCGAAGCACGCCGACCAGCCCGATGAGCGGTACAAAGATCCCCGCAAGCCCGAGCATCAGCTTCCCCTTCAAGAACGTGATGGTGGCGAGGACGATGTTGAGCGCGATGACACCAAAGGCGATGGTCCGCGAATAGTGGGCGTCGTTCACCCCGAACGGCGAGGTTCCGACCATGAGCAGGCCTGCGAGCATCACGCCCATGATGGTTGCGTCGATCGAGGTGCGGCCTTCGGGCGACCAGTACACGTCCTCGAGGTAGAGCGAGAGCGCGAACTCATCCAGGACCAATGCCGCTCCGATCCCGAAGAAGATCCCGATCAGGTCCCGCCCGATCCCGGTCGGCCATTCGGCAACCGCGACGACGCCCGTCACGAGCACGATCAGGATGCCGACGACCATGTGGTGCAGATGGACGCCGCCGACGCTGCCGCTGCCCCAGCCGTACACGCGTGCGAGCCTCGTATACAGCCGGGTGAGCATGAACGTGATCAGGAACGCGAGCAGCAGGAGCAGGACCGGCTCCTTGCCGTCCCCGACGATCGCCTCCGAGTAGCCGGGGATGAAGCGAAAGATGTCGAGGTCGTCAGCGGTCGCCTTGGCGATATTCGAGCCGGCTGCGATCAGGAAGAGCATTGCTACAGCTCGATCTCCTGCAGGTCCGTCTGCCCCGCGTGTTCGAAGGCGGCAATCGCGATCGCGAGATCCTGGATCGCGAGCCCCGTCGAGTCGAACACGGTCGCCTCTTCGGGAGTTCGCCGCCCCTCCGCCCCCCCGGCGAGCACCGCGCCGAGCTCGGTGACGTCCTTACGGGCCAGCACGCCGGCCTCGACGGCATGAACGAGATCGC
>JACDER010000178.1 GCA_013816275.1 Actinomycetota bacterium
ACCTGCATCAATCGTACAACCGAAGTGAGCTCGCGGCGCTCTACTGCGCGGCCGACGTGATGATCGTGACGCCCTTGCGCGACGGGATGAACCTGGTCGCGAAGGAGTACGTGGCCGCGCGCATCGACCAGGGCGGAGCACTGGTGTTGAGCGAGTTCACCGGCGCCGCGAGCGAGCTGCGGCACGCCTTCCTGTGCAACCCGCACGACCCCGACGGCGTGAAGGACGCGCTCGTTCGGGCGATCCACGTCGACAAGGCGGAAGGGCGGCGACGCATGCGGCTCATGCAGCGGTACCTGCGAGCCCACGACGTGAACCGCTGGGCCCGATCCTTCCTCGCCGAGCTCGGCGCGCCGGAGGCCACGGGTTGAGCGAACCCGAGGGAACGCGCGTTAAAGGCGGCTGCGCTCCGGCGAGGAACGTCGAACGTTCGGCGGACGGCTTGGATCTGAAGTGCGTGTGTTTGGGCTTTTGGTGCCACCGCCCATTGGCTGTTCCGTGTCGAGCATCCCGACGCGCATAGTTCGAACACTGGGTCGCATGCGGCCGAACAACCAGGCAGGTGGTCCCAATGTGTTCGACCGGGCTACGATCAGGCTACGGCACTTTCGAGCAGCGATTCAGCGACGAGGAGACGGCGGCTGCGCGCAGGAAGATCGCGGCCGGTGCGTCGCTCCGTTCCGCCGCGGCGGAGATCGGTTGTGCGCCGTCGACGCTGTCGGTGCGGATCAAGAAGGCCGAGGTGGCGGTTCGCCGATCTGGCGGCCAAGGGGGTGAAGCAGGCCCGCCGCGGCCGGAAGCCGAAAAAGCCTAGGACTGTCGGTCGACGGCGTCTCGCCGCGCTCGCGAGTGCCTGTCTAGTCACCCCAGTCGAACGCGCGCGGGCTGCCCCAGGGGGCGTCGAATGCATCCGGCGACGCCGAGTCGCCCGCTGTCGGCAAGGCGAGTCGCACATCGTCCAACTCGCCCGTGCCGTCGAGGCGAGCTGCCGACTCCGACTTGAAGAGCGCATTGTTGGCGGCCGGATCATCGGAGCGGTAGCGCTCGAGCGGCATCGCTCTCTCCAGCCCGGCGTTCCGCTCTCTCAGCTCCAGATGCTCCCGAATCGCCTCGGCGAACAACCAGTCCATGGAGAAAATCCCTCCCTGCCCGATGGTCGCGGTGCAATGCAAGCGTACGAGAGGCCGGAGCCGCTGGCCGCACTGTGGAGCGCGCTTAACGAAAGGACAACGCCACCTGAACATCACCACCGCGGCCGCTCCTCGGAAGCGCTCGTTCTCTCTCGGTCTCCTCCCGGCGTGTTCCTTGCTGCCAGAAGCCGCCTCGCCTTGACGATCGGGAGCGATCGCCAGCCCGGGATTCCCGGCGCGAGGTGGGGGCTTGTCCGAGAGCTCGTTCTCGCAGCCGTTCGCCTATGAGGTTCTGCATGTCGCGCTCTGGCGGAAGCGCGACAGCGTTTTGAAAGGGCGCGGTGCTCGACTCGACCCCAGCCGTTCCCGTGGGCTTATGCTGGCTGGTGTGACCCTCTTCGTACCGTGGCAGCGGAGCGAGGTTAGCTTCCCGGGCGAGGTGGACTTGCGCGGCTTCTTCGGGCGACCCGTCGGTAGGAATGGCCCCGTCCGGTGCAACGGCGCCAAGGTCCTGTGAGCACCTCGGACACTCCGCAGGTCTCCTGGAAAGGGATCGAGGCAGGTGCCCGTCTCGTCGCGACTGATGGGCACGAGATCGGGCGGATCGAGGAGGTGGCCGGCGATGTGCAGGCGGACATCTTCGACGGGCTTGTCGTCTCGTTGGCCAGGCGCCACTCGGGGCACCACGACAGACGGTACCTCGCCGCCGAGCGGGTGCGCCGGATCTGGCCCGACCGCGTCGAGGTCGACCTGGACGCGGACGAGGCAGCGCGCCTACCCGCCTACACGGAGCCGAAGAGCATCACCTGGCGCGCGAGCGAGGGCGGGCGGGTCACCGACCGGCTGCGATCAGCGTTCAAGGATCTCTTCGGGCGTCGCGGCTGACAAGGATCGGGGCGGTCTGATACCCGCGGCGATGGCTCTGAGCGCACGCACGGCACTCGGAGATTCCCGATCCTGCACACCGATGTCGCCTTATGGTGGAACTGCGACAGAGAACTCGGCCCGCAGCGCTCCCGAACTGCCGCGACTCCGCCAGTCCGTTCCCCATGCCATCGTTCGTCTGGAGAGTGGAGCTCGAGCAGAGCGAGGGCGGGCGAAGGCCCTCGTGTCGGTCGTCGGCGGCGCCGTGCTCAGGCGGCCTCGTGCCAGTCGTCGTGCTGCTGGCGCTCCTCGCCCTCCTCCTGGGCCGGCGCAGGCGGAGTCGCTAGGGGCGCCCGGCCGATCCCGTCTCCGCGAGGGCGAGAGGCTGGGGCGGCTCCCCCGAGCGCTCGAGGTGAATCGGTCCGCCGCGGTCCCGGAGCGATGGAGCAGCGTGCCGGGTGCGCCGCGCGATGATCTCGGCGCAGATCGAGACGGCCGTCTCCTCGGGCGTCCGCGCCCCGACGTCGAGGCCGATCGGCGCCACGATGCGCGCGAGCCCGGCTTCGTCCACACCCGCCTCGAGCAGGCGCTTCTTCCGTGCCTCTGTCGTTCGACGCGAGCCCATGGCGCCGATGTAGCCGGCGCGGGTCTCGAGCGCGGCGACGAGCGCCGGTACGTCGAACTTGTGATCGTGTGTGAGCACGCAGACCGCGTCGAGCGGGCTCAGCTCGGGCCCGACCCGGCTCAGGTAGCTGTCCGGCCAGTCGATGATCACCTCGTCGGCTGCTGGGAACCGCGTCCGGGTCGCGAAGACCGGCCGGGCGTCGCAGACGGTGACGCGATAGCCGAGTACCTTCGCGACACCGGCCAGCGCCGCAGTGAAGTCGACCGCGCCGAAGATGATCATGCGCGGAGGGCGGGCGAACGACTCGATGAAGACCGAGATCTCGTTCTGGCGCGCCTCGCCGTGCAGACCGTAGTGGCGCGTGCCGGTGAGGGCCGATTGCAGCTGCCCGAGGGCGTCTCGCTTGACGACCTCGTCGAGGTCCGCAGCTCCGAGCGAGCCTACGGCCTCGATCTGCTCGCCCACGACGAGCTTCGTGCCGAGCGACGGTCCTTCGACGACGGTCACGACGGCCACCGGCTCCTCGCTCCGCAGCGCGTCGCGCAGCACCTCGTAGACCGGGAACCAGTCGAGCGGCTCGACGAGGATGTGAATGGTGCCGCCGCACGTCAGACCGACGGAGAAGGCCTCCTCGTCGGCGATCCCGTACGTCACGAGACGTGGCTCCTCGCCCCGCAACACCGCGAGGGCCTCGGTGACGACCGCGCCCTCGACGCATCCGCCGGAGACCGAGCCTGCCACCTCACCCGCTTCGCTGGCCACGAGGGTGGCGCCTGGGTCGCGCGGCCCGGAGCCCTCGATACCGACGACGCGTGCGACGGCCAGCCGTCGGCCGTCGAGCCGCCAGCGCTCGATGTCGTCGAGGACGTCTCTCATTCTCCCACCTCCCTAGCGCGAAAACTCCGTCCTGCTGTCACCTCTCCCCGGGCAGGCGCGCGAGCTTCCTCGGCCCGGGTGAAAATTATACTCGGCCGGTTGGAACGGCTCCTCTACGACGCCTACAACCGGCACAGCTCGGCAGATGCGACGGTCCTTTACCTACCGAAAGCCGCTCGACGTGCCTTCGGCCTGAGCCACTCGTCTCTTGGCCCAGGCAGCCCAAGCGTAAGCCGCGATCTACCTATCGGCCCCGGTTCGGAGTCGTAGAATCTGTCCACATGGCTACGCCATTCAAGCCCGTCGAGCCGAAGGTGAAGCCTCGCGTGGCCGAGGTCGTCGGGCTCGGCCTCTCTCGTTCCCTTCCGTGCGGGCCTGCGCCCTGGACGACGCTCGCGAGCACTCCCGCTAGCGCTCTCTGACAGAGCGCGGTCGTCTACACCTGATCCCGACTCGCTCGAATGAGTCTGGAAGCTGACGCCTACCGTCATGCGTTGCGAGTGTCGCCTTCTGCGGGAAGGGCGACAATTAGGGATGGGGCTAGTAGGCGCGGCTGCGATCGAACCAGCGACCTCCGGCGTCAGGGGGCGACCGCGGTACGCCGGCTCTTAAGGGCCTGTCCAAAAAGCCTTGCCCGGTGAGGTCCGACCGGGGTCCTATGCTCGATTCGTCTGTCGGTCGAGTAGGGGG
>JACDER010000179.1 GCA_013816275.1 Actinomycetota bacterium
GCCGCAGACGGCGAGGAGGGCCGCGCCGCCCGCAACCGCTTCTGCGAGCGCGGACCCCTTCGCGGCGATGTCCGGCGCGATGAGGGCCTGCTCGCGGTCCTGCCCGCCGCCGACGTAGTAGAGATCGATCTCACCCGGCAAGACGCCGTCATCGACGCCGATCGACGTGACGTCGAGCTCGTATCCGCGGCGCGCGGCGCGCTGGGCCAGCACTGCGATGTTCCCGCGGTCGGCGTAGATGTTCAGGTAGTCGGGATAGAGATGGCCGACCCTGATCCTCACGCGCTTGGCCGCCTTCCACTCGAGCCTGGCGGAGCCAGGCTCCGCGGAAGGCTGACCCCGCTGGCGGCAGGATGCTTCGCCGGCGGCGCTTGTCCGTACTGGGTCGTACTGTCCTGCGCGCCGCCGGCTCGCCTCCTTTGCCAACGGTGCCCCAAGCACGTGAGGCGAGGCTTCATGCAGCCCGCTCCCAGTAGGGACGCACGAACCCCCGCTCCGAGACGATCTGCCGGAGCGCGAGCATGGCCGTGTAGGTGGGGAGGAGGGCGAGCTCGCCGCCGACAGGCGTGAGCTCGAGGCCGCGGTCGAGTGCGTCCGCGAGCGAGGGGACGACCTCGATGCCCTCCGCTGGGAAGCCGCCGTAGCGAAAGCGAAGCGCGAGCTCGGCGGCGCGGTCGCCGGACGCAACGAGCCGCTCCAGGCCGTGCTCGAACAGCGGCTCGAAGTCGACGTCCCAGATCCACGACACATCGCGACCGTCCGCGATGCCGTCGTTCAGCGCCGCGAGGAGGACCGGAGGGACACCCGCGTCGACGACAGTTCGAATGACCTCATTGGCGCCGGCGGGGTTCTTGATCAGGAGCATGAGGACGCTCCGGTCGCCGAGCGCGATTCGCTCGAAGCGGCCGAAGGCCGGACTGAACCGCTCGAGGCCGGCACGGATCCGGTCGAGCTCGATGCCCATCGTCTGCGTGAGCGCGGCGGCAGCGAGAGCGTTGTAGACGTTGTAGAGGCCCGGCAGACGGAGGCGGATTCGCCGGGTGCCCTGTGGCGTGACGAGGTCGAACGAGGCGCTTTCCAGTCCCGACAGCTCGACGTTGCGCGCAACCACGTCGAGCGGGGGACGGGCGTGACCGCAGGCCGGACAGCGGTAGTCGCCGAGGTGCCCCACGTACGCAGCCGCGAACTCGTACGGCGTGCCGCACCGGATGCAGTACTTCGAGTCCGCGGCGTGCTGCAGACCCGGACGCGCCCGTCGAGGATCGTCGAGCCCGAAGACGACGCTCCGCTCGCGCTCCGAGGCGAGGTCGCCGACCTGAGGGTCGTCCCCGTTCACGATCACCCACGAATCCGGATCGAGCGCCTGAACGGCGGCGCGCCAGCGCTCCGCCACGAGCTCGAGCTCGCCGTAGCGGTCCAGCTGGTCGCGAAACAGATTCACGAGACAGACGGCGCGAGGCCGGATACGGCGCGCCACCTCGGGCAGCGCAGCCTCGTCGACCTCGAACAGTCCGAGCTCGGCGTCATGCGCTTCAAGCAGCGCAGAGGCGACGCCCGAGACGAGGTTCGCACCCGCGCGGTTGTGCGCCAGGCGCGTCTCGCGGCCCAGGATCTCCGCCACCATCGCGGCGGTCGTCGTCTTCCCGTTCGTCGCCGAGACGAGCACGGAGCCGCCCGCCAGTCGCCCCGCGAGGCGGTCGATCGCGTCCGGATCGAGCTTCCAGAGGAGCTTGCCGGGAATGGTCGTTCCTCCGCCGGAGCGGGTCAGGCGAGACAGTCTCGCGGCGGCGCGCGCAGCGAGAATCTCGGCGGCCAGAGGGAGGCGCATGGCCTCGCGAGCGTATCCGGCGGAACGGCTAGGCCGCGGCGGCGAGCGTCGCGAGCCGCTCGAGGCAGAACTGGCCCTCGGACGGAGCGCGGACGGCTGGGAGCTGGCGCTCCTCGAAGTCGCGCGCGGGCTTGAAGCGCTTCCGCTTGGCAACGCGGCCGTTGTTCAAGACGACGAGCGTGCCCTCGTCGATTTCCATGCGCCGAAGGGCAACGCCGGTGTAGTGCTCGACGACCTCGAGGGCGAGGCCCGTCGAGGCGAAGAACGTTGCGTGCTTGCTCTCGCCGACCCAGAGCGGCCGGCCGACACCGCGGGCGCAGTAGACGAGACCCTGGCGGCGCTCGTCGATCCAGGCGGCCGCCATCGATCCCCGGAGCCGCTCCAGCGCCTTTGGAGAGCTCTCGGTCAGCTCGGCAAGCGCGAAGATCGCCTCGGAATCAACCGTCATCCCCGGCTCGGCACGGTCGAAGCCGTGCTCGGCGAAGACCTCTTCGTCGTTCAGGATGATGCCGTTATGGATTCCGACCACCGATCCGTGCCGGATCGGATGGTTGTTGGCGGAGATCGTGGGGTGACCCTTGGTGTAGTCCCGCACGTGCACGAGGACCTTGCTGGCGTGCTGCGGAATCTCGACGCGGTCGAGAAGCTGGCTGGCACCTGAGCGCTGCTTGTGGACGTGGACGCCACCGCCGTTCCGATATGCGTACCCGACGGCATCTGCGCCGCGCTCGGCAATGCCGGCGAGCAGAGCCTGGGCTGCGAGCGTCCGATCGACGTCGCAATCCGAACTCAGGCTGTATCCGGCGATTCCACACATGGGCTCGAGCCTAGACTCCTCCTCGGACGACTGACCCCCGCCGTGCTTGTGCTACGAGCACAACAGGCTTATTCGTTATAACGAAAGGTGTTCCTCTAAGTTAGTCGGCCAAACCTGCTGGCTTTGTAACTTCTTTGTTAGCGGATGCTGAGGCTGCGCTGCGGAAACGGAGAGGAACTCAGCCCGAGACGGGGATCATTTCCCGCAACGTGGCGAGGCGCCTGAGGGTCTCGAGCTCGATCTGGCGCACCCGCTCACGGGTGAGACCGAGGCGGCGACCGATGTCCTCGAGCGTCTTCGGATCACTTCCGTCAAGCCCGTAGCGCAGCGCGAGCACCTGCCGTTCCCGCTCGGAGAGCGTGCCGAGGGCCTGCGTGAGCGCCTGGCTGCGGAGCGAGACCTCGACCTCCTCCTCGGGGAGGGGATCCTCACCCGCCACGAAGTCTCCGAAGACCGCGTCCTCCTGCTCGCCGACCGGCTGGTCGAGGCTGAGCGAGGCGCGCGCCGCGGCCCGGACCTCGTACGCCTGGTGGAGGGGGAGGCCCGCTTCGTCGGCGATCTCGGCCAGCGTCGGCTCGCGTCCGAGCTGCGTCCAGAGCATGCGCTCGGCGCGATTCATCTTCTGCTTGCGCTCGACGATGTGAACGGGCATCCGGATCGTGCGCGCCTTGTCCGCGAGCGCGCGCGCGACTGCCTGGCGGATCCACCACGTGGCGTAGGTCGAGAACTTGTAGCCGCGGCGCCAATCGAACTTCTCCACGGCGCGGATGAGACCGAGCGTGCCCTCCTGGATCAGATCGAGGAAGGGGAGTCCCTGGTTGCGGTAGTTCTTCGCGATCGAAACGACGAGGCGCAGATTCGACTGGATCATTCGCTGCTTCGCCTGCATGTCGCCGCGCTCCACCTTCTTCGCGAGCTCGACCTCCTGCGCGGCGGTCAGCAGCGCGTGGCGGCCGGCTTCACGCAGAAAGAGCTGGAGCGCATCGGTCGTCGTTTCGTACGAAAGAGAGACGGGCTGGGGGGGAGGCTCTGGCAGCTTGTCGACGACCTCGATCCCGCGCTGCTCGAACTCGCGGTAGAGCGCGTCGGTCTCGATCGCATCGAGCCCGTGCGCCTCGATCAGGTCGGTGACGTCAGCGAGTGCAACCGAGCCAGCTTGTTCGGCTTCCTCTATGAACAGCCGAAGATCTTCTTCGTTGAGTATTTCGTCGCCGATGACCGTCATTCCGTGGCTGAGCTCCCCCTGTCTCGTGCACACCAAATGTCGCGCGGTGCACAACACTACAGACTCACCGCGGCGCGTGTTATAGAGGCGGAATGCGCCTTGCGCTGATCGTCGCGACCTCGGGGTCGTGTGTTGTTGCAGGACTGGCCGGAGCGGCCGGCCGTCCGATCGAATCTGGCGCAATCCGCGTGGGGAGTGGTGTGCACGGCGTGACGCTCGGGATGACCCGCGCTCAGGTCGTCGCGCGCCTGGGGCGGCCGGTGTACCAGAACGACGCCGGCTATATGGAGTACTC
>JACDER010000010.1 GCA_013816275.1 Actinomycetota bacterium
CCGCCGCTCTCAGGAGAGGATGAGATTTACCGCTCGCCTACTTCGACCGCGCGGTCGGCTTCCCTGCCGTCCACCACGCGCGCGATCACGTCCAGCGCTTCCGGGTTCTCGACCGAGGAGAGATCTCCGGGATCCGCGCCGAGGGCGCATGCCCGCACGGCGCGCCGCACGATCTTGGCGCTCCGCGTCTTCGGAAGGGCCGGAACGAAGAGGACGCGGTCGGGCCGAAAGGCCTTGCCGAGATCCGCGCCCACAGCTACGGAGACCTCTGCCGCCAGCTCGTCCGACGGGTCGAAGCCCGGGGACAGTACGCAGAAGATCCACGCGACCTCGCCCTTGACGGCGTGGGGAACGCCCACCGCGGCCGCCTCCTGCACCGCGGGGTGCCCGACCGCGGCCGACTCGAGCTCCGCCGGCCCGATCCGCTTTCCGGCGATGTTCATCGTGTCGTCGGAGCGGCCGTGGAGGAACCAGTACCCGTCCTCGTCCACCGAAGCCCAGTCGCCGTGCACCCACACTCCCGGGAAGCGGCGCCAGTAGGCGTCGAGGTAGCGCTCCGGATCGCGCCAGAACCCGCGCGTCATCCCTGGGAACGGCTTCCGGCACACGAGCTCGCCCACCTCACCGCGCACGGAATTGCCTTCCGCGTCGACCACGTCCATCGCCATCCCGAGCGCAGGCCCGCCGAGCGAGCACTCCTTGATCGGAACCGCCGGTACGGGCGAGAGGAAGCACGCGCCGACCTCGGTCCCGCCGGAGCAGTTGATGATCGGGCAGCGCCCGCCGCCGACCGTCTCGAACAGCCAGCGGTACGGCCCGGGATTCCACGGCTCGCCGGTCGTGACGAACGTGCGCAGCGAGCTGAGATCCCCATCGGGGTCACCGTTCGGAATCAGGGCCCGGATCAGCGTCGGCGAGCAGCCGAGGATCGTCACCCGCTCCTGCTCGATCAGCTTCCATAGGCGGTCCTTGGGCCAGTCGGGCGCACCTTCCATGAATACGAGCGAGCAGCCCATCGCGCCGCCGCCGACCACCGTCCAGGGCCCCATGATCCAGCCCATGTCGGTGGCGAACAGGATCACGTCGCCGGAATGCCCGTCCGCCTGGTACGCGACCTCGCGCGCAATCGAGACGAGGAAGCCGCCCTGGACGTGCACGACGCCCTTCGGCTTGCCGGTGGTACCGGACGTGTACGTGAGCAGGTAGGGGTGCTCGGAGTCGACCTCGAGCGGCTCCAGCTCTCCCGGGCCGAGGTCGACGTCCCACTCGCCCGAGTCGCGGTCCCACTCGACGATCCGCTCGAGCGAAGGCGACTCCGCCGCGGCCTCGTCGGCGATCGCGCGCATCGGTATCGACTTGCCGCGCCGGAACGAGTGGCTGGCAGTGATCAGCACCTTCGCGTCCGAGTCCTGCAAACGCGTCGCCACCGCCGGGGCGGCGAACCCGGAGAAGATCGGAACCTGGATCGCGCCCAGGTGCGCGCACGCGTGCGAGGCGATCGCGACCTCCGGCGACATGGGCAGGTAGATCGCGACGGCATCCCCCTCGCCGACGCCGAGCGAAACGAGAGCCTCGGCGAAGCGCGTCACCGCGTCGGACATGGCCGCGAACGTGAGCTCCCGGCGCGAGCCGTCCTCGCCGACAAAGACGGCGGCGACCGCGTCTGGCGTGCGCCGCGCCCAGTCGTGGACGCAGACGCGGGCGATGTTCACCTTGCCGCCGAGGAACCAGGTCGTCCACTCGGGCCCGCGCGAGTCGTCGTAGACGCGGTCCCACGGACGGGAGAATTCGAGGCCCATGTCCTCGATCGCGGCCGGCCAGAACCACTCGGGCTCCTCGTAGGAGCGCCGCACGAGCTCCTCGTAATCGGCGATCCCGTGGCTCCGCATCAGCCGAACGACATTCGACCTTTCGAGCACGTCGGCAGTCGGTTTCCAGACCACTTCGGCCACGCGAGGACCCTAGCGTTACGCTCGCACGGTGGAGCTCGAGCGGCTGGTGTACTTCAGCGACGCCGTGTTCCATCCCGTTCGCGTTCGTGGACGTCCGGCTGACGGAGGCGCTCTCGTTCGCAACCCTCGGGCTGATCGCGTTCGTGGGACGGATGCACCGAAGTTAGTCTTTGCTAACTTCTGAGGAGTGAAGGCGCGGCTCTTCGCACCCGAGAACCGCAAGTGGTGGACGCTCGCGGCGGTCTCCTTCGGCCTGTTCATGATCATGCTCGACAACACGATCGTGAACGTGGCGCTGCCGTCGATCCAGCGCAGCCTTCACATCCAGATCTCCGAGCTCGAATGGATCGTGAACGGGTACGCGCTCACGTTCGCGGTCGTCATGCTCACCGGCGGCAAGCTCGCCGACATGCTCGGGCGTCGGCGCATCTTCATCTTCGGCCTGCTGATCTTCACCGCCTCCTCGCTCGCCTGCGGCCTTGCCCCGAGCGCTCACTTCCTGATCGGCGCGCGCGTCGTCCAGGGCGTCGGCGCCGCGCTGATGAACCCGGCGACGCTCTCGATCATCACCGCCACCTTCCCGCCGCGCCAGCGCGGGATGGCGATCGGGATCTGGGCCGGCACCTCTGCGATGGCGCTCGCGATCGGCCCCCTCGTCGGCGGCGTGCTCACCCAGCAGATCAACTGGAGCTGGATCTTCTTCATCAACGTCCCGATCGGGATCCTGGGAATCGTCGTCGCGCGGCTAGTGATTCCGGAGTCGAAGGACACCTCGGCCGAGCAGCGCCTCGACCTCCCCGGGCTGCTCACGTCGGCGATCGCCCTCTTCGCGCTCACCTACGGGCTGATCGAGGCGAACAGCTACGGCTGGACGTCCACGCGCATCCTGGTCCTGTTCGCGATCGCGGTCGTCGGTCTCGTCGCCTTCGCCCTGGTCGAGCTCCGCCAGCGGATCCCGATGCTCGACCTGAGCCTGTTCAAGAACAGCACGTTCGCCGGCGCGAACGTGGTGATGATGCTGACCTCGCTGGCGATGTTCGGCGTCTTCTTCTTCGTCTCGCTCTACATGCAGAACATCCTCGGCTACTCGCCGACGAAGGCCGGAGCGACGTTCCTGCCGATGACGATCCTGATCATCTTGATCGCGCCCGTTTCGGGCAAGCTCTCCGACCGGATCGGCTCCCGCTGGCTGATGAGCAGCGGGATGGTGCTCGTAGCCGGCTCGCTCCTGATCTTTTCGCGGATGGGCCTGCACGGCACCTTCTGGGACCTGTTCCCGGGGCTGATCGTCGGCGGAATCGGGATGGCGCTCGTGATGACTCCGGCGACCGCCGCCGCGATGGGATCCGTCGAGGTCGACAAGGCCGGCGTCGGCTCGGCCGTCCTGAACAGCATGCGCCAGGTCGGGGGCTCGCTCGGGATCGCGATCATGGGCGCGATCGTCGCCGCGTCCGTCCACGTCCCGCCCGGCTCGCCGCAGTCGGCGGCCCAGTTCGTGACCGGCTACCAGCACGCCCTCGAGGTTGCGGCCGTCATCGCCTTCGCCGCCGCGCTCGTTGCCGTCGCGACCGTGCGCAAGTACCGACACGGGGCGGAACCCGTAGAAGCCGTCGCATGAGCTCCCGCATGACGGCGGCGGCGCGCCGCGAGGCAGTGCTCGACACCGCGTGCGGCGTGTTTGCGCGCAGCAGCTACCGCGGGACGACGACCAAGGCAATCGCCGCGCAGGCCGGGATCACCGAGCCGATCCTGTACCGGCACTTCCCGTCGAAGCGCGACCTGTACCTCGCCTGTCTGGACGCGGCCTGGGCGCGCGTTCGTGGTCTGTGGGACAAGGCGGTCGACGCGGAGCCCGATCCCGCCGCCTGGGTTCAGGCAATCGGCCTGGCCTACCTGTCCACGAAAGACAAGCGCGCCCGGCTCGTCGACCTGTGGATCCAGGCGCTCAGCGAGGCGAGCGACGACCCAGAGATCCGTCGCTACCTCCGCCGCCAGATCCGTGAGGTGCACGAGTACGTCGAATCCCTCATCAAGCGGTCTCAGGAGGCAGGCGGGATCATTCGAGACCGCGACCCGTCCGCGGAGGCGTGGGTGTTCATGTCGATCGGCCTGCTCGGGACGATCGATCGCCGGCTGAGCATGCTGGACGGCGAGCTCGGCCGGATCGTGGCCGCCAGGCGCCTGTGGATGACGGGCCGTCCGGCCTGATGTCTCTCTCCCAGCCGAAAACGATCCGTTAAAGACGGAGGCCCCGGCTGCGGCCCCGGGGCTCTCCTGGTGAGGCTTGCTGCCACTCCCGAGGCGCCTGTCTTCCGGTTCTAGGCCTGCGGCCCGCCTAGCTCCCGGACAAGTGACTGGCGCGGACTATGTGGCGCACCTCCTTGCTCCCCTATTGGGTTGCAAGCTTGTCTGGCGAAGACTATAGACCGGAGGGGTCAACTTGTCAAGTAAGAAAATCAAGTTGTTTGTTCACGGTTTACTTGCTTTCCGCCGGGGGCCGTGATTGACTACTGCGTCAGTGGCTTCTACAGACGTGCGCCTGGGGACAGACGCGGCGCCGGTTGGCGTCGCTGAAAGGCTGCGCACGCTCCGTAAGCACTCGGGCCTGACGCAGACGGACCTCGCCGGCGAGCGCTTCTCCAAGGAATACGTCAGCCAGATCGAGCTCGGCAAGACCCGACCCTCGGCCGAGGCGATCGAGTATCTGGCCCAGCAGCTCGAAGTCGACCCGCTGTTCCTCGAGACGGGCGTCTCCTCGGACGAGCGCAGCCGCGTCGAGGCCACGCTCTCGCGCGGCGAAGCGCTGATCGAGGACAAGAAGTACGCCGAGGCCGTCGAGGAGTACGTCAAGGCGCGTGCGCTCGTCACCGACGACGTCGTGCTCGAGCTCGAGCTTCGCGCGCTGAGCGGGGAGGCGTGGGCGCGCATGCAGACCGGCGAGCTCAAGC
This sequence comes from Actinomycetota bacterium, assembly GCA_013816275.1. Classification (GTDB taxonomy): domain Bacteria; phylum Actinomycetota; class Thermoleophilia; order Gaiellales; family Gaiellaceae; genus JACDER01. Next base: position 4,901 of record JACDER010000010.1, read on the forward strand.
CCGCCATGGAGCTCCTCACCCAGGCACGCGATCTTGCGGAGCGGCCGCGCTTCTCCGACCTCGACCGCGCGGACGTGCTCTTCCGCATGGGGGTTTGCCGCTACAAGCTGACGAGCCTGCAGACCGCGATTTCGCTGTTCACCGAGGCGCTTGCGCTCACGAAGAAGTCCGATCTGCCCTGTGACAGGCTCCGCGCCGACATCTATCGCTGGCGGTCCCGCTGCTATCGCCGGCAGCGCGACTGGGAGGCGGCCCGAGAGGACGTCGAGCTCGCACTCGAGCTCGCGGAGGGTGTCGGTGACCCGAGAGAGATAGCGAACACCTATTTCCAGGCATCGTTGATCGCCGAGCGGAACGGCCACTGGGTCCTCGCCCGCAGCTACGCCGAGCGCGCGAAGAACGAATACGAGCGGCTGGCCGACAAAGTCAACTATGGCCGCCTTCTCAACAACCTCGGCGCATTCAACTTCATGCTCGGGAAGCCCGAAGAGGCCGAGCGGCTGCTCAAGGATGCCTTCCGCGTTGCGCTCGACACCGATAACGAGATCGACGCGGCATATGCGATCGGTTCTCTGGCGAAGGTTCACCTGGAGACCGGAAGGCCGGAGCAAGGCGAGGAGCAGGCGCGAAAGGCACTCGATCTCCTCGGCGGGCGCGAGGACTGCCTGGACGAGATCGGCAACGCTCAGCTCGTACTCGGCCGCTCATTGCTCGCGCGCGAGCGTCTGGCGGAATCAGACGAGTGGCTGAGGGCAGCCGAGCGGAGCTTCGAACAAATCGAATCTCCCGGCCACAGGTCCGCAGCACTCGTCGCGCGCGGAGACCTTGCAGCCCGGGAGGGTAAGGACGCCGACGCTGCTCGTCTGTACCGGAAAGCGGCCGAACTACTCCAGGACGTCAGGTTCTAACAGGAAATAGAACCTTTTCGATGCCAAGTCCTACCCAAAACAGACACTAGTCCTGTGGACAATCGTGACAGTTTGTGGTTTGATGCCGGAGGAGGTGAATGATTTGAAGAACATGCGGACACGTCTATTCATCATCTCGGTCTCCCTGGTGAGCGTTGCTGGTCCCCTCATCGTCATCATGGGCCGCATCCGCGGCCTGCACGACGGCGAGCTCTAAGCTTCACATGTGCATGGCCGGCTGGTCCTTGTTGCAGCGCTGCTGCTGACCAGCGGTTGCGCTGCATCCAAGACAGTTCCTGAGAAAGTCGCTCCCCAACACGGAGCGTCTTCCTCTCTGCGTGCGCTTGCGAAGGGCCCCGGCCATGAGGTTGCACTCGTCGCCGGCGCGTCCGACTTCACCACCGGCGAGGTGCGCTACCCGTTTCTCGTTGTGGACGACAACGGCGGTTCGGTCGCACGCCCACACGCCCGCGTCTGGCTCGCACGCGGTCTCGACCAGAAGCCCTTCGAGCGCCGCACGGCAGTGCTCGAGCAGGTTGGAGTCCCCGGTCGAGGCCACGGAGACGTCTCGCACCTCTACGTCGTGCATCTGCGGGTCGCTACTCCGGGCAAGTACTGGGTACTTGCCAAGCCGGACGGAGGGCGGCCGATCCAGGGGCTCGGCAACCTCATCGTCCGCAGGTCCAGCTTCTCTCCCGCCATCGGATCGAAAGCGTTCCCGTCACAGACGCCAACGCTAGAGAGCGTGCACGGAGATGCTGCGAAGGTAACAACGCGCCTTCCCCCGGACCGCGCCTTGCTTCGTTACTCAGTTGCCGAGTCCCTCGCGGCTCGAAAAGCCTTCGTACTTGTCTTCGCCACGCCCAAGTTCTGCACGAGCAGGACCTGCGGTCCGGTCGTCGACGTGGTGGATGCTGTGCGCCACCGGTTCGCTCGAACCGACATTCGGTTCATCCATGTCGAGATCTACAAGAACAATGATCCGTCGAAGGGCTTCAACCAGTGGGTCCGAGAGTGGCACCTCCCGACGGAGCCCTGGGTCATTCTCGTCGGATCGGATCGTCAGATCAAGGCTAAGTTCGAGGGTTCCGTGTCCGTCCGGGAACTCCAGGACGCGGTCGCGCGATACTTGCGCTAACGAACCAGCAACTCCTGGGTTCGGCGCGCTTGGACTTCGTTGCCTTTCAAACTGAAGAGGCGGAAAGCAGCTTCCAAAGCGCGATGAGCGTCTTTTGCCTGTCCTGACCTCCGGAGGACATCTGCCAAGTCAAGGCGTGCCGAACCTTGGAGGTCCGGCGAATCCGTTGCGTCGGCCAGTGATATCGCGCGTCGTGCAAGACGCGATGCATCCGGCTCCTCAGCCCGGCGCGCGAGTAAGCAGGCCCTCACCCCACAAAATTCGACCCGGTAGGAAACGTCGCGCGCAGAGGATTCGTCTGCAGACTCGAGGACCACCCATGCGTCGTGCACCTTCTCCTGCTCCAGTAGCGCTCGGGCGAGCGAACCAGCCAATCCAGCGACGTACATAGTCGCGTCCAATTTCTCGAGTTCGGCGATGCCCGTCCGCAGCGCGTCTTCCGCAGACCTCGGTTGGCCGGCGAGCAGCTCGACCCAGCCACGAATTGTCATGCTGGCAGCACAGACGACCCTTAATCCAAGTTCATCGAGCATGGCACGGTCGCGAGCGGCGAGGTCCCGGGCGGCGACGAAGTCGCCACGCATCGCGTACAGCACCGCTAAGCCGCGGTAGCAACTGGCGACGACTCGCGGAGAATTTTCGTGGCGAAGAAGGTCCTCACACTTCCTGATCGCCTCGGTGACCGGCACGGGGCCGCCTACCCACAGCGACGGGAGCAGCTTTCTTGGACGACGTACCCGGCGATCCGCGCTTGCGACCTCTTCGATGAGCCTCTCGGCAAGAGCGTGTTGTCCGGCCAGAGCGTAGGCCCATGCCGTACCGGCCCTAATGCGCCCGGCGTAGGGGCCATCCGGTCGAGTGAGCCGGTCGAACTCCTCCGAGGCAGCAACAAACTCGTCGATAGAGAGGGAGTCATCAACGTAGAGCCTGAGCTGGAGATCGCTCGCGCCGAGGAACTGAGCCAAGTCGTTGTCGCTACCGGCCTCCGCGAGTTTGAAGCCTTCGTCCAGGCGGGCTCGTACGAGATCCCATTGCCCGGTAAGGCGATAGACCCCGGCCAGCGCGACCACGACACGGCCTCGCCGAGGGTTTGCAGGAGCGAGAAGCTGCCGCGCTCGCTCAAGGAGGTTAATCGCGGCGTGGGCGTCCGACGCATCCAAATGGTGCTCGCCGGCTTTTGCGAGTCGCTCGCCAGCTTCATTGGCAAGCTCATCGAGGCCCTCCGTTTCCGGTTCGAGTTCCCTACGGAACTCGAACGCCCGCTCCAGGTGATAACCGACGATCTCGTTCAACTCGCTCGCATGATCCTGAAGCTCGCGCTCGAGCCAGCGGGCAAACCGCTCGTGCAGCTTCGCCCTCGTCGACTTCAGAATCGACCCGTAGACCACATCCCGAATCAAGATGTGGCGGAAGCGATACTCGTCGCCGCCCCGCATCTCCGGCCCTACCGGTCGCAACATGTCCTTTCGAACGAGTCGGTTGGCGGCCTCCGCCAGCTCCTCTGGCTCACCCTCGGTGGACAATGCAGCGACTCCACCCAAGGAGAACTCGAGCCCGATGATCGACGCCTGCTCGAGGAGTGCCCGCTCGTCGAGCGCGAGGCGGTCGACGCGCGCCGCCAGAACACCGTGAATCGACAGCGGGATCGCGTCGGGAGGCCCCTCCGGATCCTCCGCGGCGAGTGCCACGAGCTGCTCGATGAACAGTGGGTTGCCCTCGGCACGACTGGCAATCCGCCCGCGGGTTTCCTCCGGCACGGCTCCGCCGAGGACGTGGATCAGCTCCCGGCTACCCTCGGCCGTGAGTGGGGCCAGCTGGATCGACTCCGCATCCAACCGCCCGCCTCCCCACGCCGGCCGCCGATCGAGCAGGTCCGGGCGCGCAAGGCAGATGACCAGGACCGGAGCGCCCTCGGCTCGTTCGACCAGCTCCTCGATGAAATCGAACAAGCGCTCCTCGCCCCAATGGAGATCCTCGAACACGAGAAGGAGGGGCCGATCGGCGGCGAGCGCGACGAAGAGCTTTCGCAGCGCCCAGAACGCATCTTCGGCACGCATCCCTGTCCCGGTTCCGAGTGCGGCGGCGAGCTGGTCGACGACGAGCCGTCGGTCCTCCAGCCCCTCGAGCAGCGTGTTCAAAGCATCCGGCGTGGTGTCGCCAGCCGCCTGCTTCACCATTTCGGCCAGCGGCCAGAACGCGCCGCTGCCGTAGGCGAGACAGCGTCCGGTCAGCACGGTGGCCTCCGGGGCGACGGCTGCAGAGAGCTCTCGCGCGAGACGTGACTTTCCGATCCCTGCGGGGCCGAGGATCGTGACGAGGTGGCTGCTGCGGTTCCTGGACGCCCAGTCGAACGATTCGCGCAGGCGTCCGAACTCGCGCTCGCGGCCGACGAGGGGCGCGTCGAAGTGCCGGACGATCGGTTCCGCGGTCGGATCGAAGGACACGAGGACATTGCCGCGCAGCTCCACCGCGCCGCCTAGGGCATCACGTGCATCCTTGCCGAGGACGACTTGACGCTTCTGGGCTGTGTCGGCCAGCGCAGCCAGCCGACCGATGAAGGCGGCATCGACGAGCTCGGCGTCGGTTGCGAGGCCGACTCCCACGTCGACCGCGACACGCAGCCCCGCCTCGGCGAGGTCAGAGGCGGCAGCCACCGCGCGATGAGGATCGTCCTCGCGCGCCGCAGACAGGCCGAACGTCGCAATGACCGTGTTTCCGGCAGTCGACACGACCGCTCCGCGTGTCTCGAGGATTCCGCGTGCCTGGGCGCGCTCCTCCGCAAGCGCTCGCTCGACGACCTCCGGGTCGCCAGGCTTGGGGACCGGAAGAGCTCCGAGTACGACGCTGAGAGTCCGTCGAGAGGGAGCGGTCGAGCGCGCATCCCGGCGCTCAGCAATGAGTGCCGGGTCGTGGACAAGGATCCGCTGGTGCAGGTCTCGGAGCAGCGGGCCGGGTTCGAGGCCGAGCTCGTCGACGAGCCGCGTGCGTGCGTCCGTGAAGACCTCGAGCGCGTCGACCTGTCGGCCGGCGCGGTACAGCGCGAGCATCAGCTGGCTCATGAGCCGCTCGCGAAGCGGGTTTGCCGCAACGGCGGCCTCGAGGTCGGCTACGAGGTCGGCTCCGTGTCCGGCCTCGATGTCCGCCTGTACCCGTTCCTCGAGCGTGGAGAGACGCTCTTCCCCGAGCGCGTCGATCTCCAGGCGAAAGATCGAGTTCTCAGCGAGCTCGGGGAGCGGCGGTCCACGCCATAGCCCGAGGGCCGTCGCGAACCGTTCGGCCGCCACTTCGGGCTGTCCCTCGTCGCGTGCCCGCCGCCCTTCGGCGACGAGGTCGCGGAAGCGCGAAAGATCGAACTCACCTTGTTCGACGACCGCCGAGTAGCCGTTGGGCGCGGTCACGAGCCGCTCCCGGCCGAGAGCTTTTCGCACGTGATGGACGTAGACCTGGAGCGAGTTCCGGGCGGTCGCCGGTGGATCGTCCGGCCAGAGCGCGTCGATCAGCCGATCGATCGAAACAGTCTGGTTCGAGTGGAGCAACAAGAACGCCAAGAGCGCTCGCTCCTTCGCCCCTGCGAGCTCGGCCTCGCGTCCATCGACGCGCACGACGAGCGGACCGAGAACTCCGAACTGAAGTCTTAAGCCGACCTTCATTCGGATTTAAGCGATCCGCAAGCGCAGCGCCGCACAGTACGACTGGATCTAAACAGGAAGGGGGCTCAAATGGAAGGACGGCGAAAGACATTCACGACGCGGCAGCTCCAGGTGGTTGAGCTGATCGCGGCCGGATGCTCCAACGAGGAGATCGGACAGCGCCTCGGGCTTTCGGCCCGGACGGCCAAGGCTCACTCGGATGCGCTGCGTCGCAAGCTAGGCGTCGCGAAGAAGCGCCAGATCCCGGCGGCCTACAGGCTCGTCACCGGCCAGGATCCACTCGACCAGCTTCCGGCAGCGCTCGGCGCGGCCCCGAGGACGCTTACGCTCGTCCCGGGTCCGGGCGAGGTTGTAGCGCTGTAGCGGCGGAGAGAACGACGAGGAAGCCGAGCAGGATCGCCCCGGCGATCACGCCGGCCCAGCGCAGGGTGACCAGCGCCCCGAGGGCGCCCGCGATCGGACCGGTGATGGCCAGAGAAAGTGGAACGAGGCCCGACGAGACGAACGAATCCACGCTCGCCACCCTCCCCAGGTACTCGCTCGGCACGCAGCGCTGGAGCAGCGCCTCCCAGACGATCTGGCCGGCGACCAGCGCGCCGACCGAGAGGGCGCTGACCAGCACGGCCTCCCAGAGGTCGTCGGCTTCCGCGTAGCCGACGAGCGCGAAGGCGGCGAGCGCCCAGGCGACGTAGACGACGACGAGCGGCCGCCGCGGCAGACCGCGCTGCGCCATCACCAGCGAGGAAACCAGCGCGCCCACTCCGCCGGCGGCGAACACCAGCCCGAGCCCACCGGCCCCTCCCTGCAGATGGTTCTTCACCACAAAGGGCATCAGGACGAAGACCGGCCCGAGGAAGAAGATCATGGCGAAGGTGACCGCGAGCAGCGTCATCGACAGCCAGCGCTGGGAGAGGACGTAGCGAACCCCGTCGCGCATGTCGCCGAGGACCGAGCCCATCGTCTTCCCCTCGGCGCGGATCACGGGCCGCGCGGTCATGAGCAGGAGGGCGGCGATCGAGGCTCCGAACGAGGCGGCGTCGATCAGGAAGGCCGCGCCGGCCCCGAGCCCGGCGACGATCGCCCCGCCGAGCGCCGGGCCGGCCACGCGCATGGTGAGCGGCCGGACGAACTGGCGCAGCGCCGCCGCCTCCACGAGCAGCTCCTTGGACACGACCTGCGGGACGAGCGCGGTGTACGCGGGGTAGAAGAACGAGTTCCCGATCCCGTACAGCGCGACCAGCACCCAGACGTGCCAGAGGCGGAGCTCGCCCGCGACCGACAGCACTCCGAGCACGCCGATCGCAATCGCGCGCAGGACGTCGGCGAAGATCATCAGCAGACGCCGGTCGACCCGGTCGGCGATCACCCCCGCGAGCAAGACGGACGCGACCTGCGGCAGGAACCAGGCGACGCCGACGACCGAGAGGGCGGTCGGCGTGTTCGAGAGGTCGTAGACCTGCCACGCGAGCGCGACCGTGTAGATGCCGTCCCCGAGGGCAGAGATGGTCATCCCCGACCAGAGGAGCCTGAAGTCGCGAACGCGCAGCGGGCGAAAGATCCTGATTGTCATGACGCGCTCCCCCCGAGCGGGAAGATAAACCATTCCGGTTTTCGCCTCAAAGTCGAAAACTGCTAGTCTTCGGGCGTGCGGCTGGCGCTCGCGCAGATCAATTCGGTCGTGGGGGACCTGGACGGGAACCGGGACAAGATCGTCTCGCGGCTCGAAGACGCCCGCGCGCTGGGCGCCGACGTCGTCGTCTTCCCGGAGCTCGCCGTCAGCGGCTATCCGCCCGAGGATCTCCTCCTCCGCCCCGGGTTCATCCGCGCGGCCGAGCGCACGCTGAACGAGATCGCGCAGGAGACCCGCGACGTGGTCGCACTCGTGGGGACGCCGAACTACGACGGCGACCTCTACAACGCGGCGGCAGTCTGCTCGGGCGGGGAGGTCAAGGCGATCGTGCGCAAGCGCTTCCTCCCCAACTACGGCGTCTTCGACGAGGACCGCTACTTCGCGCCGGGGCGAGACCTCGTCCTCGTCCGGCTCGGCGACTGCATGCTCGGCGTGACCGTGTGCGAGGACATGTGGCAGCCGGGCCCGCCCGCCACCGACCTCGCGCTCGCGGGCGCGGAGCTGCTCGTCAACCTCTCCGCCTCTCCCTTCCACGTCGGCAAGGAGCGCGACCGCGAGGAGATGTTCGTGCAGCGCGCGCGCGACAACGTCTGCTTCGTCGCCTTCTGCAACGCGGTCGGCGGCCAGGACGAGCTGCTCTTCGACGGGCACTCCCTCGTCCTCGACGACGAGGGGGAGGTGCTCGCGCGCGCACCCGGCTTCGAGGAGGCGCTGCTCGTCTGCGACGTCGACCCGCACGCCGTCGTCGGGCGGCGCCTGAGGGACGTGCGGCGGCGCTCGCTCGCCCGCGAGCGGGAGG
>JACDER010000180.1 GCA_013816275.1 Actinomycetota bacterium
GCCTATACTCGTGCCCCTGATGGGGCGTAGCCAAGTGGTAAGGCAGCGGGTTTTGGTCCCGCGATCCCAGGTTCGAATCCTGGCGCCCCAGCCATTACGCTCGAGCCCCTGATGTCATCCGAGATCGCAGCCGTGATCATGGCCGGAGGGCTCGGCACCCGCATGCGCTCCGCGACTCCGAAGCACTTCCATCCGCTGCTCGGCCGGCGGATGGTCGACTGGGTGGTCGGAGCGGCGGCCGAGCTCGCGCCGGAGCCGCTCGTCGTCGTCACCTCGCCGGAGAACCTTGGCGCCTACGACGGAGTCGCCGTCGCGGTCCAGAAGCGAGCGCTCGGGACGGGGGACGCCGTCCGGTCGGCGGCGGGCCTGCTCGAGGGCTTCGACGGTGACGTCCTGATCCTGAACGGCGACGTGCCGGCTCTCCGGCCGGACGTGCTCCGCAGCCTGGTCGAGGTTCACCGGGACGAGCAAGCGGCGGCGACGGTCCTGTCCTTCGAGCCGAAGCAGGCGCGCCACTACGGCCGGATCCTGCGCGACGGCGACCGGCTGCTGCGCATCGTCGAGGCCGTGGACGCAAGCGACGAGGAGCTCGTGGTGCCGGAGGTGAACTCGGGCATGTACGTCTTTCGGGCCGACGCGCTCTGGCCCGCGCTCGAGCGGCTCGAGCCGCGCAACAAGCAAGGCGAGCTCTACATCACCGACGCGGTCGGTTTCCTGGTCGAGGACGGCGGGCTAGTCGCCGTCTACAAGGCCCCGGATCCGCTCGAGGCAGAGGGGGTTAACACGCGGGCCGAGCTGGCAGCCACCGCAGCGCTCCTGCGGAACCGGATCAACGAGGAGCACATGCTCGCGGGTGTGTCGATCGCCGATCCGGGAACGACCTGGATCGACCACGGTGTGGAGCTCGAGGCGGACGCCACCGTCCACCCTTTCACGGTTCTGCGGGGGTCTACGAGGATGGCGACGGGGGCCGAGATCGGGCCGCACGCCGTCGCGCACGACGCCGAGATCGGACCCGGCGCAGTGGTCGGGCCGTTCTGTTACCTTCGCCCCGGAACGGTTCTGGCGGCGGGGGCGAAGGCGGGGACGTTCGTGGAGATCAAGAACGCGCGTGTCGGCGAGCGGAGCAAGGTTCCGCACCTGTCCTACATCGGCGACGCGGAGATCGGCGAGGACTCGAACATCGGCGCGGGAGCGATCACCGCCAACTTCCCGCACGAGCCCGGTCAGCCGAAGCAGCAGACCAAGATCGGCAAGAACGTCAGGACTGCGGTCCACAATGCATTTGTTGCTCCGGTCGAGATTGGCGACGATTCTTGGACGGCGGCGGGGTCCGTCATCACCGACGACGTCCCACCCGGATCGCTCGCCGGCTTCCCGCCGAGACAAATCACGAAAGAAGGGTATGTCTCCGAGCGTGCAGAGCCCGATGACGGTGACTGAACTGACCGAGCCGCTGCCCGGCCTCGACGTCGAGCAGCACCAGGCCGAACCGAACCCGGGCCACTGGCTGGAGCGGGCGGCCGGGAAGCGGCTGATGGTGTTCTCGGGCCGCTCGCACCCCGAGTTGGCCCAGCGCATCGCCCAGCAGCTCGGCGTGGAGCTCGGAGCGATCGAGATCGCGACCTTCGCGAACGGCGAGACGTACTGCCGCTACCTGGAGTCGATCCGCGGCGCGGACGTCTTCCTCGTGCAGACCGGGTGCGAGCCCGTCGACCAGAACATCATGGAGCTGCTGCAGATGATCCAGGCGGCGCACCTGGCCTCGGCCAAGCGGATCACGGCCGTGATCCCCTGGTTCCCCTACTCGCGCCAGGACCGGAAGGCGATGCCCAGGGAGCCGATCACGGCCCGCCTCGTGGCCGACATGCTCCAGCTCGCCGGCGCAGATCGCGTCCTGACGATGGACCTGCATGCGGGCCAGATCCAGGGCTTCTTCACCATCCCGGTCGACCACATGACCTCGCTCCCCCTGTTCTCGCGCCACTTCCGCGACCTCGGGCTGCACGGGGAAGGCGTGGTCTCGGTGGCCCCGGACGCCGGGCGTGCTAAGCACGCCGTCCGCTTCGCCGAGATGATCGACGCCGACTTCGCGATCATGCACAAGACGCGGCCCGCGCACGACGTCGCGGAAGTGTTGGAAGTGACGGGGCGCGTGCGCGGGAAGACCGCGATCATCGGCGACGACGCGTCCATGACCGGCACGACCCTGATCGAAGGCGCGCGCGCCCTCAAGGAGCACGGGGCGACCGACGTCTGGGTTTTCGTCACCCACGCGCTCTTCTCGAAGGAGGCGCTCGAAAAGCTCGGCGAGGCCGACGTGGCCGGGATCGTCGTCAGCGACACGGCTCCGATCGATCCGACGCACATGCCGCCGAACATGACCGTCCTCACGGTCGCGCCGCTCCTGAGCGAGACGATCATGAACGTCTTCGGAGACGAGTCGGTCTCAGCCATCTTCGGCGGGGCGAATCAGCTGTTTTAGGTAGAGCCGGTCGCTACACTTTTCGGCCGTGGCGACGGAGCGAGTGAAACTCGAGGTCAAGGAGCGCGAGGAGATCGGCTCGCGGGCCTCTCGGCGCATGCGCCGGGAAGGGCTCGTGCCGGGTGTCCTGTACGGCCGAGGCAAGGCGCCGCATCCAATCTGCGTGCCCGAGCGTGAGCTCCGGCGCGCGCTGACGGGTGACCACGGCCTGCACACGATCCTCGACGTCGTGCTCGAAGGCCAGAAGACCACGCACGCGTCCATCCTCAAGGAAGCCCAGCAGGACCCGATCAAGGGTCGTGTGATCCACGTCGACCTGCAGGAAGTTCGCCTCGACCAGCCGATCCAGGCGCAGGTCGTGGTCGAGCTCGTCGGCGAGGCGGAGGGCGTCAAGGAGGGCGGCGTGCTCTCCCAGGTCGTCCGCGAGATCAACGTCGAGGCGCTGCCGATGGAGGTGCCCGACCGCATCGAGCTCGACGTCAGCGGCATGGTGATCGGCGACACGCTCCGCCTGGCGGATCTTGCGCCGCGCGAGGGCGTCACCTACCTCGACGACCCGGAGGAGACGGTGCTCGCGAACGTGACGATGCCGACCCGGATCGTCGAGCCCGAAGTCGAGGAGGGCGAGGAGCTTCCGGAGGGCGCCGAGGTGCCCGAGGGCGAGGAGGCACCCGAGGGAGCGGCCGAAGGCGCGCCCGACGCGGGCGGCGAGGCCGACACGGGCTCCGAAGGCGAGCCCGGCACCTCGGAAGGGTAAGTGGCCCACCCGGAGGCACTTGCCGGCTTCCGGAACGCGAGCAGACGGCGGCGGGCGGTGTCCTCAGTCGCGCCCGTATTTGGCAATACGAACGCTCCCTGCGTCCTTGCCGGGCTTGCTGCTCGCGCCCCGGAATTCCACCAGCGCCCCCAGGCGGGCCACTAATGCGGTTCCTCCGTCGGGGCCGCGAGCACGCCCCAACGCTCGATCTTCTCGTCGCAGGCCTCGGCAACCCTGGCCGCGAGTACGAGCGCACCCGGCACAACGCCGGCTGGATGGTGGCGGACGAGCTGGCGCGGCGCACCGACGCATCGTTCCGGTCGAAGTTCTCCGGGCGGCTGGCGGAGGCCCGGCTCGGCGAGCACCGGCTGGCGCTGCTCAAGCCGGAGACGTTCATGAACGAGTCCGGCCGCTCGATCGGCGCGGCCTTGCGCTTCTTCAAGCTTTCACCGGGCGATCTGGTCGTCGCCCACGACGACGTCGACCTCGAGCCGGGCCGTCTCCAGGCCAGGCTCGGGGGCGGGCTCGCCGGTCACAACGGCCTGCGGTCGATCGCCCAGGCGCTCGGAACGCAGGACTTCCTACGGCTGCGCATCGGCGTGGGGAGGCCGGGCCGTGGGGATCGCCGGCCGGTCGCCGACTACGTGCTCTCGCCGTTCGAGGACGAGGTGGACGCCGAGGCGCTCATCTCGCGCGCGGTGGACGCGGTCGAGGTGATCGTCCGCGACGGCCTCGAGGCCGCGCAGACGCGCTTCAATTGAGCACGAAGCGACTCCGAATCGGCACGCACGTCACCCTTCCGACACGGTCTAGCGCGATACGCTCGTCGCGGGTGGCGGGCGGTCTTTCTCCCCACCCAGGGTGGGGATTGGGGGCGACT
>JACDER010000181.1 GCA_013816275.1 Actinomycetota bacterium
CGGTACTCGGGAAGCGAACGCCCCGCCTGGCGCATGAACCAGACCGGGGTGCGCTCCACCGGTTCCGACCGGCAAGTGCGCACGAGAAGCGGCTCTGGCACGGCTCTAGACTAGCTTCGTGCCTCCGACGATCGTCCCCGAACGCCCCGCCGCAAGCGGCCCGCTCGCAGCGCGCTGGCTCTGGTACGAGCTGCCGCCCCTGCGCGCCGGAGAGACGGTCCACGGCCGCGCGGAGCTCGAGAACGCGGGCTCGGCCACCTGGCAACCCCAAGGAGACGGGCAGGTGAGCGTCTCCTACCACTGGCTCGATCCGCTGGGCAATCCGATCGTCTGGGGCGGGATCTTCAGCCCGGTCCAGCAGCCCGTCCCGCCCGGGGGCCGGGTGGAGCTCTGGTTCGCGGTCCAGGCGCCGAGACCGCCCGGCCGGTACCGGCTCTCCCTCGACGTTGTCGCTGAAGGTCGCAGCTGGTTCTCTGCCCTCGGCAATCTCCCGCTCGAGCTCGACGCCGACGTAGCGCCGCGCATCGAGCGCCGGGCGCTCGCGGTCGACCTGCGCAGCGGGCCCGAGCACCTCCGCCGGCTCACCCAGGACGCCCTGGACGCGCAGGAGGATCCGCTCGTGCCCGGCGAGGATGCCGAGGCCGTCGCCCACCTCGTCCCCGGCTGCCGGCCGGCGGCGGACTGGTCTCGGCGCGTGCTGGACGCGCATGCCGAGGGGTTCGCCTGTGTGGCCGGCTCGATCGAGCCCACGGGCAGTCTGCTCGCGAGGAGAAAGGCGTCGGCCGCCCTTCGGCCGTGGGCGCCGGAAGGTGGCCGCAAGCCTGCCTTCGAGCACCCGCTCCTCTGTCCCTCACTTCTCGTCGGCCTCGTCCCCGAATGGAGCGAGGTCGCCGGGCTCCCGGCCCTCGAAGCTCCGCCGGAGCCGTCGCTCTTCGACGCCAGGATCCGGCTGCAGGTACCCGCGTGAGGAGCGCCCTCCTCACGATCCTCCGCTGCCCGGTCTGCCGCGGCGCGATCGAGCCCGAGCGCTTTGCGGACGAGATGGAGCAGGGCACGCTCCACTGCCTCTCCTGCGGCGAGACCTTCGAGGTCGACCGCGGCATGCCGCTGATGCTCAGCGACCGGCTACCCGGCATGCGGGAGAAGCGGCGCGAGATCGAGGGCTGGGTCGAGAAGGCGAAGGGCGAGGACTGGTACGAGCCCGAGGAAGAGGTCGACACCAATCTCCCGTTCGTCTGCCGGGAGCTGGGCTGGGACGATCCCGTCTGGGCCTCGAACGAGTACTCGTTTTCGCGTTTCCTCGAGCGGTGGGTGCGCCCCGACATGAAGATCGTCGAACTTGGGGCCGCCAAGACCTGGGCGTCACAGCATCTCGTGCCGCGCGGATGCGAATACGTGGCCACGGACGTGCTCGCCGACGACAAGATCGGCATCGGCCGAGGCGCGTTTTACGCCTCACGCGTGGGCCACTACGAACGCGTGCAAGCCGACGGCGAGCATCTCCCGTTCGCCGACGGTTCGTTCGACCTCAGCTTCTGCGTGGCGACCCTTCACCATGCGCTCGACCTTCCGAAGATGGTCTCGGAGATGGCGCGTGTCACGAAACGCGGAGGACCCGTGGTCGCGCTGAACGAGGGTACGCGGCCCCTCGGGTGGAGCGACGACGCTCCCGCTCAGCAAGGCGAGAAGGAGCTCGGGATCAACGAGCACACGCACACGATCTGGGCGTACCTCGCCGCATTTGCCCGGGCGCGCGTCCTCGTCCGCGAGCTCTACCCCGCGAACGGGAAGGTGCTCGGCAAGGACGGCCGCTGGAGCGCGCTCGCGACGCTGCGCGCGCACACGCTGCACGGCAAGGACCTCGGCTACGAGGGGATCACCCTGGCGGGGACGAAGATTTAGAGCTCGACCGCGATCCTGTCGTCCACGCGTCGGAAGACGAACGCGCCGAGCGCCAGCGCCAGGACCGCCGCGACGCACAGGTAGACGACGTCCACGGCGCGCGGCAGCCGGCCCCAGAAGAGGACGTCACGGACAGCCTCGATCGGCGGCGTGATGAAGTTCCCGTACCGCAGGATCTCGACGAGCGTGTGGTGATGCTCGATCGGGCCCCGCAGAGGGCCTCCCGCGTCGAACGAGTACATGATCGGGGTGAGGAAAAACCAGGGGAGCAGCAGCGCCGAGACTATGTGCTCCACGTCGCGGAAGAGCACGTTGACGGCCGAGACCGCAAGCGCAAGACCCACCGTGAGCGCGATCACCGGCACTACGAGGGGAAATGCGAGCCACACCGTCGCTCGAGCGTCCGGGATGACGATGAAGTTCACAACCACTAGGACGAGCAAGATGGCGGCGAGCGCGACGAGCTGCGTCGCAACGGTCGAGAACGCGGCGATCTGTCGCGGGAAGCGCACCTTCTTGATCAGATTCGCGTTGTCCACCAGCGAGCGCGCGGACGCCGTCAGCGCTCCCGAGAAGAACACCCAGATGGCCAGACCCGAGAGGAGATAGAGCGGGTAATGCGGCACGTTCGACACCGGGAAGAGCACCGAGAAGACGAGCGTGTAAATCCCCATCAGAACCAGGGGGTTGACGAGCGACCAGAGGACGCCGAGAACCGAGCCCTTGTACTTGACGCGAAAGTCGCGGCGAAACAGGTTCGCGAACAGCTCCCTGTGGTGCAAAAGCTCCGCATAGATCGACATCGCGGCCCGAGTCTAGGTGTAATTTGAACCATGATCGCGCTCGTCTCAGCGATCGCGTTTCCGGTTGCGGCGGCCGTGATCTGGGTCGCGCTGCGCTCTCCGCTCGCCGCCTGGCTCGCTGCCAAGCCGACGAGCGAGCGCTGGCACACGCGCGAGACGCCCGCCCTCGGCGGGATCGGCGTCTTCGCCGGGATCCTCGCCGGCGTCGGGCTCGCAATCGCGGTCGGGGCGGTCGACGGGAGCTCCGAGCTGCTCGCCATCCTCGGCGGCACCGGGCTGCTGTTCGCCGTCGGCCTCCTGGACGACGCCTTCTCGCTTCCCGCGCTCGCCAAGCTGGCCGCACAGCTGGGAGCGGTGGCGATCGTGCTCACGAACGGGCTCACGGTGGAACTGGTCAAGAACGACTGGATCGCCGTCCCGATCGCGGTCGTGTGGCTGGTCGGGATGACGAACGCCTTCAATCTGCTGGACAACATGGACGGGATCGCAGCGACGCTCGCCGGGATCGCGTGCGCGTACTTCGCGATAGACGCCGTCACCGTGCACTCGAACCACCTGGTTCTGGTGCTGTCGCTCGGTGTGGCGTTCGCGTGCGCCGGTTTCCTCCCCTTCAACATCAGGCCGGGCAAGCCCGCGGCAGCTTTCCTCGGCGACTCGGGCAGCCACGTGCTCGGGTTCTCGATCGCCGCGATCGCCCTGGCATCGAGCTGGAAGGCAGCCGCCCCCTCGCTCACGACGATCCTGCTGCCGCTCCTCGTCCTCGCCGTCCCGATCCTCGACACGGCGCTCGTGACCGTCGTCCGCGCGCTCGAGCGCCGGCCGATCCACGTCGGCGGACGCGACCACACGAGCCACCGGCTGGTCTACACGGGCCTGTCGGAGAAGCGGACTCTCGTGCTGCTGGCCGTCGTCGCCGCCGCGCTCGGGGGGACGAGCCTGGCCTACAACGCGGCCAATAACTCGGTCGTCACTCTCATCGGCGTGCTGATCACGTTCGCCGTCCTCGTCCAGCTCGGCGGCTTCCTGGGCGAGCTCGACCGCCGTGGCCAGGAGGGGCGGGCCTCGTTCCTGTGGCGCTTCCTCGAGCAGCACCGCGGCCGCATGGTCGAGGTTCTGGTCGACTTCGCCCTGATCACCGCAGCATTCGCGTGCGCGTACCTGCTGCGCTTCGAGGGCGGCGGCCCGCCGAACCAGCGCCACCTGTTCCTGGCGGCGCTCCCGGTGCTGCTGGCGGCGCGCTACGCGGTCTTCATCCTGACCGGGATGTACTCGAGCGTTTGGCGGTTCATGAGCGCGCGCGACGCGATCCGCATCCCGATCGCCGTCGCCCTGTCGGAGGGAATCGCGGTGCTGTTCCTGGCGCTCTCGCAGTCGCGGAGCTTCGAGAGCTACTCGCGCAGCGTC
>JACDER010000182.1:0-3659 GCA_013816275.1 Actinomycetota bacterium
CAGAATCACGCGCATGTCTAAGGAGAATACTGAGGCCCCTCGCGAGGACGATCGCAACGAACTGATCCCGGACGCGTCGCCTATTCCGGATCCGGAGGACGTCGATCCGGAGCGGGAAGACGACGATCCGGGCGCGGACTGAGCACCAGCAACGCGAGCGGCGCCAGGAGCAGCATCCACATCGTCGGCCCGAGGCCGGCGCCCTCCGCCAGCAGGCCGAGGCCGAGCGGGACAAGGGCGCCGGCAAGGCCGCCGATCCCGGCGAGGGCGACGGCCGCCCCGCTTCGTCCGGGCAACGCCGCGTAGAGGCCCGCCTTCGGAATCGCGTACCAGCCCGAGTTCAGGAGCCCGAGCGGAATGAGGAGCGTGAGCTTGACCGCCGATCCCGGAAGAAGGAGGAACGCCGGATATGCGATCAGGGCGGCCGCAGCGGTCCACCTCAAGTAGCGATCGCCCTCGATCCGGCGCAGAACGAGGAGCAGCAGAGCGTCGCCCACGAGGCTCGCTCCGGTCCAGACGGCGACGGCAAGCGCCCCCTCGACCGGCCTCGCGCCGACGACGTCGACGAAGTAGAGGGCGAGGAAGCCGTGGAACACGTCGAGCAGCAGGTCGGCCGCTTCGAGCATCGTCAGCCGGCGTAGCACCTCCGGGCGGCGCACTTCGGCGAGCGCCGATCCGATTCGCCGAAAGAGGGGCGCCGCCGTGGGCGCATGTCTAGGAGGCAGGCGCCTCAGCCCGGCCGCGAGCGGCAAGGCGCACAGTGCAAGCGCGATCGACACTCCCCGCCAGCCGAGGCCCATCCAGATGGACGCAGCCAGCAGAAGCGGGCCCGCGACGTAGCCGACCGAGCCGGCGAGCGTCCAGCGGGCCATGTTGCGGACGCGTTCCCGCGGTTCCGCGTCCATGAGCGTCGCCTGGGCGAGACTGACGAAGGCGCCGGTGGCCGGATTGCCGATCAGGAGCGCGCCCAGCAGGATGGCGAATCCCGGCGCCAGCCCGGCGAGCGCGGCCGAGAGGGCGAATCCGGCACCTCCCAGAATCATCGCCGAGCGGCGCGCAGGCGAGTCGCCGAGCGCGCCGATGACCGGATCGAGCGCGCTGCCGACCAGGCCGGGGACGGCGAGCAAGATGCCGATCTCGGTGTAGCTCAGCCCGAGGTCATGCCGGATGAGCGGCCATGCGGCCGCCCGCGTCCCACCGACGAGCTCGTCGAGGAGCTCGATCGCGAGGAGAAGAGCGACGATGCCGGCGAACCTGCGCCGGCGCCGGATTCTGGGTTAACAGGGAGGCCGGGGCTTGCGCATCGATCAGAAGTTTACTCAGCTATCCGGCGTGATCCGCTACCCGCGGTCCCCTCGGGGAGGCAATCGGACGCCGCGTCCCTGCTCGCGTTGCAGGCCATCGCGGTCTCGCATGTACCTGTCGATCGCAGCCTGCTTCTCGGCCTCCTCGTCTCGCAGCTTCGCCTGGCGCCACGACTCCCGAATGCGTTTCCAGAGCCCCATCAGTCCTCCACTTCCACCGCGCCCCGCAGCTCTGCGGGGGCCTTCAGCCAGTATGACTCCCTGATCCACTCGAGAGCCGCCTCGAGCGACTCCTCGTCGGTCACCTCCGCGGTGATCCAGCCGTACCGGCCCACGTAGCGAGCGCGACTCACGTACGGCAATAGCTGTGCGATCTCGCGCTCCTCGGCCGTCAGCTTGACCGTGAGATGGACGGTGGGGCCCTCGGCGGACATCGAGGCGAACATCTTGTTGTCGGCCACCTTGAAGACGGGATGCCCCCACGGCTCGTCCTCGTAGGTCTCGGGCAACGAGAGCGCCAGCTCGCGGATCCGGTCGGCGTAGGTCACCGGTCCCCATTGTGCCCCATCCGGTTTGCGACTCGGACGTCCGGGTATCCCTCCCGTAAGCGACAAGGAGGACAGAGATGGGCAAATCCATTCGTGAGGTCATGACCCCGGATCCGTGTGCGATCGACGCCGATAAACCGGTCTCGTACGCGGCGAAGATGATGAAGGACGAGGACGTCGGCTTCGCGCCGATCGTCGAGGGCGACAAGCTGATCGGAACCGTCACCGATCGCGACATCGCGATCAAGGTCGTGGCCGAAGGGCGCGATCCCGAGTTGACGACGGTGCGCGAGATAGCGTCGACCGACCTGGTCACGATCGACCCGCAGCAGAGTCTCGACGAGGCGCTGAAGCTGATGGCGCGCAACCAGGTGCGCAGGCTCCCGGTCGTCGAGGACGACGGCAGGCTGGTCGGAGTCGTCGCCCAGAAGGACGTCGCCGAGCAGGGCGACGACGCGAAGACCGGTCAGGTCGTCGAGCAGATCTCTCAGGGCTGAACCCGCACCGCGTACGAGGCCGCGTCCGGCTCGGCGAACCTGACGAGCCGGGCGGCCTCGTCGCGTAGCTCGCGAAGCGCGGCGCGCGGAAGCGGCTCGAACGGCTCGAGCACGAGCGTCGCCTTCCGCTCGCCACGCTCCCAGCGCCAGACTCCCGCGACGGCTCCGTCGACGAGGAAGGTCGCGAACGACTGCGGGCTCTTCGTGTTGAAGATGAGCGGGCGAAACCGCTCGGGCAGGATGAGCGTCCGGCGCGCATGCACCAGCAGCGTGGCGTCCCAGGTCGGGAGGAACCGGACTGGGGCGGGCGCATCGCCGCCCGGAAGCGGGCCACGCGGGAAGTCGAGGAGAACCTTGCCGTCTTCGCCTCGGAACCGCCGGAGCGCGAGGCGCTCCGCCGCCGGCTTCAGCTTCGTCACGGGAACTCCGGCCCAGCTCGCAGCGTCGTTGAGCGTCGCCGGCCCGAAGCCGCCGAGATAGCGGAGCAGCAAGTGCTCCAACCCCTTCTCCTCGCCGGCGGGGGCCCGGCCGATCCACTCTTCGGCCAGACGGAACAGATCGGCCCGCCGGCGCTCCCACGTCCCGGAGGGCGGAACCCGGACGAGCTCGACCCACGCCCCTTGCCAGAAGGTCGAGCCGTGGCTGCGCAGCACCTCGTCCAGCTCCTTGCGGTACCACGTCCTGCCGGCGAGCTCGGCGCGCAGTCGCTCGCGAATGCGGCCGAAATCAGGAACGCCGGCGATCTCCTTGCGGTGAACACGGGTCCAGTGCGCCTCCTGTGAGGGGCCGACCCCGTCCGCGAACGGCCAGTAGTCGCGGGCCGAGACCACGTGGATCGTCGAGCGCATGAGCGTGCCCTGGATCGCGCGCTTCCGCTCGAGCGCCCTCGTCAACAGCGCGAGCTCGAAGCGCTCGAGCCGTGTCCACAGCCCGACGTAGGCCGACGGCGCGTACTGCGTCTGGAGCCCGCCCACCTGCTCGAGCGCTCGCGCGAGCGGAAGCCGCGACCGCTTCAGGAAGAGCTGGCGCGCGAGCAGCGCGCGGTTCAGATCACGGGCAGTGAGGACGCGCTCGGTCAGGCTGCCACGGTGAAGACGGGAGTCCCAACGTGGACGTGGTCGAAGAGCCACTCCGCGTCGGAGATCGCCATCCGGATGCAACCATGGGACTGGGAGTACCCGAGCGAAGCGGCATCCGGCGTCCCGTGGATGCCCACGTACGGGGCCGAGATGCCCATCCAGCGCGTCCCGAGCGGGTTCCCGGGCCCGGGCGGAATGGGCTTCGCGCCCTGCGCCCAGGCAGAGTCGGGC
>JACDER010000182.1:3669-4099 GCA_013816275.1 Actinomycetota bacterium
CCACGGATCGCGCCGCATGTCGATGATCGACCATTCCCCGATCGGAGTCGGATAGGCGGACTGGCCGGTGGCGACGGTGAAGGTGCTGCCGAGGCTCGTCCCCTCGTAGTAGAGGAGGCGGTTGGAACCGGTCTCGACGACGATGATCGGCCCGTAGGTCTCCGGGGTCACCTCGGGCTGCACGTTCCGCACGGCCAGCTTGATCGGGTCGCGGTGGAACGACCGGAGCGTCGTCACGATTCGGCCCATCATCATCCCGCGGTTGACGCGCAGGCCGGGCCGTCCCGGCGCGATCACCGGGACAAGGTGGTCGAGGCCGACGAGGTAGGCGTTCTCGGCGGGCCGGGTGAGCCGGTTGTCGAGCCGTGCGACGTACGTGCGGAGGCGCTTCTCCACGAAGTTGACGCGCAGGGTGATCTTCCTGGCATGG
>JACDER010000183.1 GCA_013816275.1 Actinomycetota bacterium
GAACAGGGCGGCGGCGCCATAGTCGTCCCCGAGCCCGAGATCGGGCACGCGGCCGAGGTCGTCCGCTCGCTGCTCGGAGACGAGCGGAGGCGGGCGGAGATGAGCGACGCGATGTCGAGACTCGCCCGCCCGGACGCGGCGGACGTCATCGCCGAGGAGCTGATCGCACTTGCCCGCGCTCGCCGGTAGGAGGATCTTCGTCGTCGGCGCGGGCGGTGCCGGGATGAGCGCGTACGCCGTGCTCGCCGCCGCCTGGGGCGCCGAGGTCGCCGGCTGGGACCGGAACGAGACGCCGTACGTCGAGCACGTCCGCTCGGCCGGAATTCCCGTAACCGTTTCGCCAGACCCCGAGCCGCCCGACGGCTGGGAGGTTTTCGTCTCGAGCGCGTACGACTTCCCCGGCAGGAGCCGCGCCGAGCTGCTGGCGGAGCTCGTCGCGCTGCGCCGCTCGATCGTCGTCTCCGGCACGCACGGCAAGACGACAACCTCCGGGATGATCGCGTACTGCCTCGAGAAGCTCGGTCACGATCCGGCCTACCTGATCGGGGGCGAGATTCCCCAGCTGGGAGGCAACGCCGGGGTGGGGGAGGGCTGGCTCGTGGTCGAGGGGGACGAGTCCGACCGGACGGTCGAGCGGCTTCGACCCGAGATCGCCGCTGTCACGAACGTCGAACTCGACCACCACACGACCTTCTCCTCGCAGGCGGAGCTCGAGGAGATGTTCGAGCGCTGGCTCGCCGACGTGCCACGAGTCGTGCGCGGGTGGGAGCTCGAGCCGGCGGCGATCGAGCTCGCGCTGCCCGGGCGGCACAACCGGCGCAACGCCGCCTGCGCCCTGGCGGTGCTCGAGCTGTGCGGGGTCGCGCGCGACGAAGCGGCCACCGTCCTGGGTTCGTTCAGGGGCGCGGGCCGCCGCTTCGAGCTCGTCGGCGAGTCGCGCGGCGTGGCCGTCTACGACGACTACGCCCATCACCCGAGCGAGGTGGAAGCGGCGATCGAGGCGGCGCGCGAAGCCTCCCCGGGCCGCGTGCTGGCCGCCTTCCAGCCGCACCTCTACTCGAGGACGCGGCACCTGGCGCGGGAGTTCGCGACGGCGCTCTCCTCCGCGGACGCTGTCTGTGTCACCGAGATCTATGCCGCGCGAGAGGAACAGATCGGAGGCGTCTCCGGGAAGCTCGTCGTGGATGCGTTCGCCGAGGTCAGCCCGGGCGCAACCATCGGCTGGACGCCGGAGCTGGATGACGCGGCATCGTTCCTCGCCGGCCGCGCCCAGGAGGGGGACCTCGTCGTGACCATCGGCGCCGGGGACGTGGACCGTGTCGCGCGCGTTCTGCTGGAGCTGCTGCGGTGAAGATCGAGGAGGGGATCGAACTTCGGCAGTTGACCACGATCGGCACGGGTGGGCCGGCCCGGGCGTTCGCACGGCCGGAGACCCTCGACCAGCTCGAAGAGTCGCTCGTCTGGGCAGCGGAGCGCAGGCTCCCGGTCGCGCCGGTCGGGCTGGGCTCGAACCTGCTGGCGGCGGACGAAGGCGTGGACATGCTCGTCCTCCGGCTAGCAGGGAGACTGGCGGAGGTCGCGATCGAGCCACCTCTGCTTCGCGCGGGGGGCGGCGCAGCTCTCGCCGTCTGCCTTCATCGCGCGCGGGGTGCCGAGCTCGGCGGGATCGAGTTCGCCTGCGCGATCCCCGGCACCGCGGGTGGCGCGGTCTGGATGAACGCCGGCGCGTACGGCGGTGATGTGGCCGGCGTGCTCCAGCGGGCCCTCGTCGTCGATGCCGCGGGCCGGCACTGGATGACGCCGGCGGAGCTCGGGCTCGAGTACCGCCGTTCGGGCCTGAGGCGAGGGCAGATCGTCGCCGAGGTCGAAATCACGCTCGAGCCGCGTCCGCTCGAGGAGATCAAATCGACGGTTGCGGGGATGCAGGCGCAGCGGAAGGCGGCGCAGCCAACGAACAAGCGGACATTCGGAAGCGTCTTCAAGAATCCCGCGCACGAGTTATCCGCCGGACGGATGCTCGAGGCCTGCGGTCTCAGAGGGTTCCGCATCGGAGGCGCGCAGATCTCGCCCAGGCACGCGAACTTCATCGAGAACGCCGACGGCGCCCGGACCGAGGACGCCCTCGCGCTGATGGACGAGGCCCGGCGGCGCGCGCGCGAGCAGTTCGGCGCCGCGCTCGAGCATGAGGTGCAGCTCCTCGGCCTGCCCGGGTAGGAGCCGCGCTGCGCGCGGCGAAGTGTCGAACGTGGCGGGAGAGCCCCGGATACCCGCGCCCGGAGATGCCACAGTGGCAGTTCTGCCGCGCCCAGCTTCGAAGCGGCGTGTGGATCTGGGACGCCTACTTCCAAATGGCCGCTCGGTCGTGATCACGCTGATCGTGGCGTCGCTTGCCTGCGGCGTCTATCTCCTCGCGCGGGAGAGCTCCCTCTTCGCAGTCCGGACGATCGACGTGAGGGGCGCACCATCCTCGGTCGCCGGCCAGGTGCGCGCCGCACTCGCACCTTTCGAGGGAGAAAGCCTCGTGACGCTTGACGGCGTCGGTGTGGACCGCCGCCTGGCCGCTCTTCCGGTCGTCGCCGAGGCACGCTACGACCGCGACTTCCCGCACACGTTGCGCGTCTTCGTCCAGCCTGAGGAGCCGGTAGCGGTCGTACGAAAAGGCCCGGAGTCGTGGCTCGTCTCCGCACGCGCCCGCGTGATCAAGACTCTCGACGGAGGGCAGAGAAATGATCTTCCCCGGATCTGGGCCTCGGGCTCGACCTCGGTCACGCCCGGCGGCACCCTTGGAGGCGATCCGGCCCGAGCCGTGGTCGCTGCCGCCCCCCTCATCAGGACGCCTCTCAGCCACCGCGTGGCCGCGGTGAGAGCAACGCCCGACGAGTTGACGCTCGTGCTCCGCTCGGGGCTGGAGCTCCGGCTCGGCGATGCGCGCAACCTGCCGCTCAAGCTCGCTGTCGGGCAGCAGATCGCGGCGGTCGTCGGCCCGGTGTCGGGCTACATCGATCTCACGGTTCCGGGTCGGCCGGTGAGTAAGCTCAACCCTAGACCCGGAGAATGAGGTTGAGGGTTCACGAGTCGTAATCCTGTTGACAAACTGGGATACTCAGCGTACGCTCTCGCGTGGAGGAGGCTCGATAACCATCAACTCTCCGGTATACGTTGAGGTCGAGCCTAGTTGAGAGATGGGAATGGATTCGAATTACCTGGCGGTAATCAAGGTGGTCGGCGTCGGCGGTGGCGGCACGAATGCCGTGACGCGGATGGTCGACGCCGGTCTTCGCGGTGTCGATTTCATCGCGACGAACACCGACGCCCAGGTGCTGATGGAGACCGACGCCGATATCAAGTTGGCGATCGGCAAGGAACGGACGCACGGGCTTGGTGCCGGCGCCGATCCGTCGGTTGGCCGAGAGGCCGCCGAGGAGAGCCGTGATGAGATCAAGGAGGCGCTGAAGGGCGCCGACATGGTGTTCGTCACCGCAGGCGAGGGCGGCGGAACAGGGACCGGCGCCGCGCCGATCGTCGCCGAGATCGCCCGCAGCCTCGGTGCCCTGACGGTGGGCGTCGTGACGCGGCCGTTCTCGTTCGAGGGTCGCCGCCGTGCCGAGCAGGCCGAGCAGGGGATTCGTGAGCTCCAGGACCAGGTCGACACGCTGATCGTGATCGAGAACGACCGCCTCCTCCAGGTGGTCGAGCGGACCACTCCGCTGCTCGACGCCTTTCGGGTGGCCGACGAGGTTCTCCGCCAGGGCGTCCAGGGCATCACCGACCTGATCACGGTGCCGGGGCTCGTCAACCTCGACTTCGCCGACGTCCGCACGATCATGAACGAGGCCGGCTCGGCGATGATGGGAATCGGCCGAGCGTCCGGCGACAACCGCGCCTCCGAGGCGGCGCGCGCCGCGGTTTCTTCCCCGCTCCTCGAGGCGTCGATCGACGGGGCCACGGGGATCCTCCTGAACGTCACCGGCGGCCGCGATCTCGGGCTGTTCGAGGTCAACGAGGCAGCGGAGGTCGTGACGGCCGCGGCGGACACCAACGCGAACGTCATCTTCGGCGCCGTGATCGACGACACGATGATGGAAGA
>JACDER010000011.1 GCA_013816275.1 Actinomycetota bacterium
GAACAGGTGCCTTAGCCGTCATGACCGGCCCTTGTCCTCCCTGACCTCGACGATGCCGTTCTTCGGGCCGGGAACCGCGCCCTTGACGAGCAGCAGGTTCCGCTCCGTATCCACCTCGTGCACGGTCAGCCCGACCTGGGTGCGGCGCTTGCCGCCCATCCGGCCGGCCATCCGCATGCCCTTGAACACGCGCGACGGGGTCGCCGACGCGCCGATCGAGCCCGGGGCGCGGACGTTGTGCGATCCGTGCGACACGGGGCCACGGTGGAAGTTGTGGCGCTTGATCGTCCCGGCGAACCCCTTGCCGATCCCGATCCCGGACACCTTGATCTTCTCACCCGGCGCGAACGTCTCAACCGTGACCGCTTCGCCGACGGGCAGCTCCGTGACACCCCGAAACTCGACCAGGTGCCGATAAGCGGCTGTCCCCGCCCTCTTCAGGTGCCCGAGCTCGCCCTTCGACAACTTGCGCTCGTTCACCGCGTCGAAGGCGAGCTGGTAGGCCTCGTAGCCGTCGGTGTCCACGGTCTTGACCTGAACGATCGGGCACGGGCCGGCCTCGATCACGGTGACCGGCGTGACGACGCCGGTCTCCGGGTCGAAGAGCTGGGTCATGCCCAGCTTCTTACCGATGATGCCTTTCACAGCTTGATCTCGATGTCCACGCCGGCAGGCAGGTCGAGCCGCATCAGCGAGTCGACCGTCTTCGGCGTCGGGCTGTGGATGTCGATCAGGCGCTTGTGCGTCCTGACCTCGAAGTGCTCGCGCGAGTCCTTGTCCTTGAAGGGGCTGCGGATGACGCAGTAGACGTTCCGCTCCGTCGGCAGGGGCACAGGGCCGGTGATGGTGGCTCCGGTGCGCTGCGCGGTCTCGACGATCGACTGGGCCGACCGGTCGAGCTGCGTGTGGTCGTACCCCTTCAGGCGGATGCGGATTTTCTGCTGCGCCATCCTCTCCCCGTTCCTAGTTGATGACGTCCGTGACGACGCCGGCGCCCACGGTGCGGCCGCCCTCGCGGACGGCGAACCGGAGTCCCTGATCCATGGCGATCGGCTGGATCAGCTCGATCTCCATGTTGGTGTTGTCGCCGGGCATGACCATCTCCTGCCCCTCGGGCAGCTTGATGGCGCCGGTCACGTCGGTCGTGCGGAAGTAGAACTGCGGGCGATAGTTGTTGAAGAACGGCGTGTGCCGCCCGCCCTCGTCCTTGGAGAGGACGTAGACCTCCGCCTTGAACTGCGTGTGCGGCGTGATGGAGCCCGGCTTCGCGAGCACCTGTCCGCGCTCGACCTCTTCGCGCTTGACGCCGCGGAGCAGTGCCCCTGCGTTGTCGCCGGCCTGCGCGTAGTCGAGGGTCTTGTTGAACATCTCGAGCCCCGTGACCACCGTCTTCTCGATCTGGGGGTGGATGCCGACGATCTCGATCTCGTTGCCCGACTCGATCTTGCCCTGCTCGATCCGGCCGGTCACAACCGTGCCGCGACCAGTGATCGTGAAGACGTCCTCGATCGGCATCAGGAACGGCTTGTCGACGTCGCGCTCGGGCTCGGGGATGTACGAGTCGACGGCTTCCATGAGCTCGAGGATCTTCTGCGTGGCCTCCTCGTCGCCCTCGAGCGCCTTCAGCGCCGAGCCTGTGACGATCGGGATGTCGTCGCCCGGGAACTCGTACTTCGAAAGCAGCTCGCGGACCTCCATCTCGACGAGCTCGAGCAGCTCGGGGTCGTCGACCATATCGGCCTTGTTCAGGAAGACGACGATGTAGGGCACCTCGACCTGGCGGGCGAGCAGGATGTGCTCGCGCGTCTGCGGCATCGGCCCGTCGGCTGCCGAGACGACCAGGATCGCGCCGTCCATCTGGGCGGCACCCGTGATCATGTTCTTGATGTAGTCGGCGTGGCCGGGGCAGTCCACGTGCGCGTAGTGACGGTTCTCCGTCTCGTACTCGACATGGGAGGTGTTGATCGTGATCCCGCGCTGCCGCTCCTCGGGAGCGTTGTCGATCGACGCGAAGTCACGAATCGTGGTGTTCGTGCCCTTGTCGGCGAGGACCTTGGTGATCGCCGCCGTGAGGGTCGTCTTGCCATGGTCGATGTGACCGATCGTGCCGACGTTGAGGTGCGGCTTCGTGCGCTCGAACTTCTGCTTTCCCATTTCTTTCCTCCGTTTGGGTTACGCGGTCTGGGCGGCGACGATCTCGCCCGCGATCGACTGCGGTACTTGCTCGTAGCGGTCGAACTGCATCGTGAACGTGGCCCGTCCCTGCGTCGTCGAGCGCAGGGCGGTTGCATAGCCGAACATGGTCGCAAGCGGGACGCGCGCCTTGATCACCTGCGCGTTGCCGCGCGGCTCGAGGCCTTCGACGTGCCCGCGGCGCGCATTCAGGTCGCCCATCACGTCACCGAGGTACTCCTCGGGCGTGACCACCTCGACGGCCATCACGGGCTCGAGCAGGGCGGGCTTGGCCCGCTGCAGCGCGTTCTTGAACGCCATCGAGCCTGCGACCTTGAACGCGATCTCGCTCGAGTCGACATCGTGGTAGGAGCCGTCGATGAGCGAGACGCGCACGTCGACCACGGGGTAGCCGGCCAGAATCCCCGACTCCATCGCCTCCTGGATCCCGAGGTCGACCGGCCCGATGTATTCCTTCGGAACCTTGCCGCCGACGATCCGGTCGAGGAACTCGTAGCCCTCGCCGGGCTCTGACGGCTCGACATCGATGTAAACGTGGCCGTACTGGCCGCGACCGCCGGTCTGGCGCACGAAGCGACCCTCGATCTTGTGCACCGGCTTCGTGATCGTCTCGCGGTAGGCGACCTGCGGGCGGCCGACGTTGGCGTCGACGTTGAACTCGCGCATCAGCCGGTCGACGATGATCTCGAGGTGAAGCTCGCCCATCCCTGAGATCAGGGTCTGGCCCGTCTCGTGGTCGGTGCGCACGCGGAACGTCGGATCCTCGTCCGACAGCCGCTGGAGGCCCGTGCCGAGCTTGTCCTGGTCGCCCTTCGTCTTCGGCTCGATCGCGACCGAGATCACCGGCTCGGGGAAATCCATCGACTCGAGCTTGATCGGCGCCGTCTCGACCGAGAGCGTCTCGCCCGTCGAGGTCGCCTTCATGCCGACCAGCGCCGCGATCTCGCCCGCGCCGAGCTCCTCGCGCTCCTCGCGGTGGTTCGCGTGCATCTCGAGGATGCGACTGATCCGCTCCGTGCGGCCGGTGGCCGTGTTCAGCACCCTGTCGCCGGCCTTGACGAGACCGGAGTAGACCCGGATGTAGGTCAGCTTCCCGACGTACGGGTCGGACATGACCTTGAAGGCCAGCGCAGCGAACGGCTCGTCGAGCGCCGGGCGGCGCGAGAGCTCGTGGTCGGTGCGCGGGTCGAGGCCGTGAATCGGCGGAACGTCGACCGGGCTCGGCAGGTAGTCCACGACCGCGTCGAGCAGCGGCTGGATGCCCTTGTTCTTGAAGGCCGAGCCCAGGAGAACCGGTGTCACCGCCGCCTCGAGCGTCGCCTTGCGGAGCGCGCGGCGGATCATTTCGGGCGTGACCGACTCCTCGTCCTCGAGATAGGTCTCGAGCAGTTCCTCGTCCTTCTCGGCGATCGCGTCGAGCAGCTGGTGGTGGTACTCGTTCGCCTGCTCGAGCAGCTCGGCCGGGATCTCCTCGTTGTCCATGTTGACCCCGAGCGGGTCGTTCCAGGTGAGCGCCCGCATCTCGACCAGGTCGATGACGCCGCGGAAGTCCTCCTCGCGGCCGAGCGGAAGCTGGACGGGCACCGGCTTCGCGCCGAGACGGTCGACCATCGACTGCACGGATTGGAAGAAGTCGGCGCCGGTGCGGTCCATCTTGTTGATGAACGCGATCCGCGGCACGCTGTAGCGGTCGGCCTGTCGCCAGACCGTCTCGGACTGCGGCTCGACGCCTGCAACCGCGTCGAAAACGGCGACCGCACCGTCGAGGACACGCAGGCTGCGCTCCACCTCGACCGTAAAGTCCACGTGCCCGGGCGTATCGATAATGTTGATACGAGAACCACGCCAGAACGCGGTGGTCGCAGCGGACGTGATCGTGATGCCGCGCTCCTGCTCCTGCGCCATCCAGTCCATCGTCGCGGCGCCCTCGTGGACCTCGCCCATCTTGTGGGTGCGGCCGGTGTAGTAGAGGATCCGCTCGGTCGTCGTCGTCTTGCCCGCGTCGATGTGGGCCATGATCCCGATGTTCCGGGTGCGCTCGAGTGCAACGGCTGTCTTCGTAGCTGCCATCATTGTCACCACCTGTAGTGGGCGAAGGCCTTGTTGGCCTGCGCCATCCGATACATGTCGTCCTTGCGCTTGAAGGCGCCGCCCTGCTCGTTCAGCGCGTCGAGAAGCTCACCGGCGAGCTTCTCCGGCATCCCCTTCTCGCGGCGCTGGCGCGCGAACGTGATCAGCCAGCGGACGGCGAGCGTGCGCCCGCGCCGCTGTGGCACCTCGACGGGAACCTGGTAGTTGGCGCCGCCGACGCGGCGGCTGCGCACCTCGAGGACCGGAGTCACCGTCTTGACCGCCTGCTCGAGCACGTCGACGGCCGGCTTGCCCGTCTTGTCGGCAACACGCTCCAGCGCGGTGTAGACGACATGCTCGGCAACGCTCTTCTTTCCGCGCGTCATCACGCGGTTGATCATCTGGCTGACGAGCTCGGACTGGTAGACCGGGTCGGCCACGGGCTTGCGGGGTGTGATCTCGGCGCGCCGGGGCACTAGCTACCTCGCTTGGCCCCGTACTTGGAGCGGCCCTGGCGTCTGTCACTGACGCCGGCGGCGTCGAACGCGGCACGCACGACCTTGTAGCGGATGCCCGGCAGGTCGCGGACGCGTCCGCCGCGGATCAGCACGACGGAGTGCTCTTGGAGGTTGTGGCCCTCGCCGGGGATGTAGGTCGTGACCTCCATCCCGTTCGTCAGGCGCACGCGCGCGACCTTCCGCAGGGCGGAGTTCGGCTTCTTGGGCGTGTGCGTGTAGACACGCGTGCAGACGCCGCGCTTCTGGGGAGCGCCGCGAAGCGCAGGGGTCTTCGTGCGCGATTTCGGCGCGACGCGACCCTTTCTGACGAGTTGGTTTACGGTGGGCATGGAACTCCTTTACGACACAGAAGAAAGGTTGGCCGGGCACGAGCGCCCGCCAACCGGACGACGAATGGTAGCGAACGAGCAACCGGCTCCGCAAGCGGGGAAATACGCCAGATTCGAGCTCGAACGCAAGTTCTTGCTCGAGCGTGTGCCCGATGAGCTCGAGGACGACGCGAAGCTCCACGACCGTTACATCACGGGAACCAGGCTCCGGTTGCGCCTGGCAGAGCATCCGGACGGGCGGCTCGAGTACAAGCTGAACCAGAAGGAGTCCCCTTCCCCACCTGACTACTGCGTCATGACCATCACGAGCCTGTACCTGACTCCCCACGAGTACGAGGCTCTGTCAGTGCTGCCGGCCCGCGAGTTGCGGAAGCGCCGGCACCGTTTCGGACGCTACTCGATCGACGTCTTCGAGGGGCCCCTGTCAGGGCTCATGCTCGCCGAGGCCGAGTTCGCGTCCGAAGAGGAGATGCGGGCGCACCCACTTCCGGACTTCGCCGTCCGGGACGTCTCGGACGACGTCCGCTACACCGGCGGGTGGCTGGCCGCCAACGGGCTGCCCTAGGCAAGGCCTACGAGGGGCAGCCGTTGTACTCGGTCAGCTGAAGCGTTGGGGTCAGCAGCGAGTTGTTGAAGCCGTGCAGCTGGAAGTGCGCGAGCCCCGGGTCGGCGTCGAGGTCGAGCGTCCCCTTCAGCCACTGGATCGCGTTTCCGTACTTGTCGACCGGCGACGAGAGCGCGCCGCCCGCGGCAAAAGCCCACGTGGAGTCGAAGGTCAGCAAGTCTCCCTCGGACACGTACGTCACCTGGCCGACCCACGGATCCGTCAGGGCCTCGCCGCACACGTGGAAGCTCACCTCGGTCTGGCCGGCAGGGTGGCCGAACTGCGTGAAGTCGTTCTCCCGCAGCCGCCCCTTGAACTCGTAGTCGCCCGCGCGAGGGATGTTCAGGGTCCCGACGCCTCTCCCGAGCTCGGACACGCTGTCGACCTGGAGGACGTACGGCTGAGCGAGGGCGGCAAGCGTCTTGAGGTGGCCCTTGGTTCCGCGAACCTTGACCCGCAACTTCCCATCCGTCGCGTTCGCCGCGCCGGTCGGACTGACGACCTCGAGGCCGTTTCGGCCGTTGATCTGGATCTTGTCGTCGGTTCGTGCTCCCCGGATGCTGCGTACGTCGAGCTCGATCTCACGGGTCTCGCCGGGCTTCAGCTTCCCGCGGTTGCTCCCGTCGACCTTGGTGCACTTGGCCCGGTCCTTGAAGATCTCCTGCGACGTGGACAGCCATCGGTCCACGTCGCCCTTCGCCAGGTTGAGCGCTTGCGCGGTCGCCGCCGCGACCTGCCCTCGGCGGTTGCGTTGAGCCCCGACGTGCCGGTGACGCTGAAGTCGCCCAGCTGTCCCGTGGTCGGAATCCTGCCGGGGACGAGCTTCTTCCCGGTG
Source organism: Actinomycetota bacterium (assembly GCA_013816275.1). GTDB lineage: Bacteria > Actinomycetota > Thermoleophilia > Gaiellales > Gaiellaceae > JACDER01. The sequence continues at coordinate 6,550 of JACDER010000011.1, forward strand.
ATCGCGCCGTGCCATCCACCTTCCGCGCTATCGAGCTTCGCGGTGAGGTCGTAGCTCTTGACGGTCGCACTCTTGTCCACCTTCGCGTTGAAGGTCACGGTGACCGTCGCCACGTTCTCGGTCAATCCCAGGAACGACGACTTGCGCTCGATCGTGTACGTCGCCTTCCCGTCGACGATGCCGCCCTGCTTCGGGCACGGGTCGCCCTCGAACCTCTCAGTGTTGTAGACCTCGTAGTCGCCGGTCGTGTTGGGAGGCTTGATCACCTTGCCCGTCGTGACGGCCTCCTTCGTTTGCACCCCGCTCGAGCTCTCGCTGCTTCCCTGCCGCCGCTCCGCCTTCTCGAGCAGGGTCTGCACAGGCGCCGGAACCTGGAGGCCGAGAGTCTCGTCTCCGCCGCCGCTTCGCTTCGCCGGCGGAGTCGGGTCGTCCGGAACGAACGGCTTGCCGACGGCCCTACTCGCAGCGTAGAGGGCACGGTCGAACGCGAGGAACGCGGGGGCGGCGTTGCCGAGAGCCTTGGCGACCGGTGGATACGCCTTGCGCGGCCAGAGGGCCTTTCGGGCGGTCAGCAGGATCAGCATGTCGGAGGCGTTCGAGCCCGAGGCGCCCGCGCGGATCGACGAGCCGGAGATGCACTTCTGCTTCCCGCTCACACGGACCGCGACCTTGCCGGCGCCGCACTTCTTCGGCTTGGCCGCCTGAGCCGCGTTCGACGCAGCCGGAAAGAGGACGGCGAACCCGAGCGCCATCCCGGCCAATCCCAAGCGACATCTCTCCCAATTCACAACGACCCGGTACGAGGATCATCCTCTTGCGCGCGCGGAAATGCAACCCCTAGACTCGGACGCGGTGAGACGGCCCGCGCTCCTCTCGATCGACGTCGAGGACTGGCATCAGCTCGTCCACCGCCGGCTCGGCCGGGACGACTGGGACCGGGCGCGTCCCGAGTTCCCGCGCCAGATGGCTGCTCTGTTCGAAGTGCTCGACGACCTCGGCGCCAGGCCCACGATGTTCCTCCTCGGGATGACGGTCGAGCGCTACCCCGAGGTCGTGCGGGAGATCGCGGAGCGCGGCCACGAGGTCGGCTCGCACGGCTACGCGCACCGACGGGTGTACACGCAGAGCGAGGCTGAGTTTCGAGATGACTTGAAGCGCAGCATCGACTCGATCGGCGAGGCGACCGGCAAGCGGCCGGCCGGCTACCGCGCCGCCGAATTCTCGATCAACCGCGACACGCCGTGGGCCTACGACGTCCTGGCAGAGCTCGGATTCCGGTACGACTCGAGCCAGCACCACAACCGGCGGATCCCCAACCGGATCGAGCCGGCCTCGGCCGCGCCGTACCGGATCGAGCTGCCCTCAGGCAGAACACTGTGGGAGCTCCCGACGCCGTCGGTCCGCCGCGTGCCGGTCGGCGGGGGCGCCTACTGGCGGCTGCTGCCTGCCCCCGTCCTCGTCCGCGCGCTCGCGAGCGTGCCGTGGCCAGTCCTCTACTTCCATCCATACGAGTTCGACCCGCTACCCTTGCGCGCTGAGCTTCCGGACGGGCTCGACTCGAAGCAACGGCTGTTCGTTGCGTCGCGCCGAGTGCTCCGTAACCCCGGCCGCGGCCTGATCGCCGCTCGGCTCCGGAAGGTCGCCGACCATTTCCGACTCACGAGCTACGAGGAGGCTCATGACGAGATCGAGCGAGAATACGGCGCAAGTACGAGAGCACTTTCGCCGCAAGGCGTTCTCGTTTGACCACCTCTACGACGAGGAGCACGCGCTCCAGCGGCTCCTCCGTCCGGGTCTGTTCAACCGGCGGGAGCTGGCCGTCTCGATTGCTCGCGAGTACGCGGAGCCTTCGGTGCTCGACGTCGGCGGGGGCTCGGCGCGGGTCGGCGAGTTCATGCTCGAGGCCGGCGCGTCGCGTTACGTCGACGTCGACCTCTCGGACACGATGCTCGACCTAGCGCGCCAGCGGTTGACGCGCTTCGAGGACAAGGTCGAGCTCGTCCAGGGGGACTTCCTGAGCGCTCCGCTCGACGGATTGTTCGACATCGTGCTCGCGCTCGGCTACTTCGACTACATCCAGGACGCGCCGGCGCACGTCCGCCGTATCTCGGAGCTGTGCCAGGGGACGGCCGTGGCGAGCTTCCCGCGCTGGACCTGGACGAAGGGGCCGATCCGGAAGGTGCGGTACGAGGTGATCAACCGCTGCCCGATCTTCGACTACACCGAGCCGCAGCTGCGCGAGCTGTTCTCGGACTTCGACAGGGTCGGAGTCAAGTCCGGACGAAGCGGGTTCCTAGTCCGCGCCGACCGTTAGCGTCCGCAGGAGCTCGTTCACCCGGTGCGCCCGGGACGATCCCTCCCCAAAACGATCCCGAACAAGGGCAGGGCGGAAATTACAAGGCGAGAAACGGGACGTACGACGTGAGGTCGACCGCGCCGACGGCCGGGAGCGAGTCGCGCCGGCAGACCGTCTGCTTGAGCGCGGAGCGCTGCTTCGCCGCCGTCCAGCTCCGGAACGCGCTCGTCCTGGAGCTCTGCTGGAGCGCTGCGCGGATCGCCGGCCGCGCCTTCGCGAACGAGAACGCGGCCAGGGGCGCGACCGGCCCCACAGGCTTCACCTTCCACTGGCCGGAGGGGCTGATCACCGTCGCCCAGCGGCCGGGCGGTGCCTGCAAGACCTGGTCGGGCGCGACCGACGAGATCGCGAGGCCGGTCTTCCTCCCGCCGAGCCACCACGGCGAAGTCACTGCCCCCACCTGCCGCGCCGACAGGCTTCCGTACTCCTCGTAGAACGAGGACACGGCGGTCGAGCTCGGAGAACCAACCTTGATTCACGACTCGATGATCGCCCGCCGCAGCTCGTTTCCGAGGATTCCGCGCGCCAGCGCGACACTCGCTCCCGCCTTGGCCAGAGCGGCGCGATAGGCCGAATTGCTCCCGTGGAAGCGGGTCGCGACGACCGCGCGCTCGAGCGCCGAGATGTCCGACTCGCTCACGCCGGCGTACCTGCTCTCGACGGTGCGCTCGAAAATCGCGCTGTACGCAACCTGGCGGTCCTTCGTGATCGAGACGAGCCGCCGGATCGAGTTGTCGGGGAGCCGGGCTCCGGCGACGACGCACTGCACTCCGCGAGGCAGGTCGATCTGCCCTTCCGTCATGGACGTGTTGAAACCTGCCCCGGCGGCCTGAGGGCCCTTGCACAGCGTGTGGTTGCGCGCCCACAGGTAGACGCACGCGGCCGCAGGCTTGTCGGGATCGACGCTTCCCCCACCCCACTCGCCCCAGCCCCAGGACCAGACGGTCGCGAACTTGAGCTCATTCGCGACCTGCCGCGCGGCCAGCGCCTGCCACTTGATCGTCCGGAACCACGGAAGCTTCTCCAGCCCCTCGCGGCCTCCATTTCCCTTCTCGGTCTGGAAGCCGAGGAAGAGGCCGACCTTCGTCACGGGGATCCCGATCGAAGTCAGGTCGAGGACGCCCTCGCGAAAAGCCTGCCGAAGCGTGCGGTTCCCGAGCACCGGCCCCTGCGCGGAGATCAGCGGGGCGGGGAAGTAGACCTCCCGGACGAAATCGGTGTACTTCGCCGCCTCACGCCACCAGTCGCCGGCTTCGTCCGCCGTGTAGGGGTTGCTGTTCAGGAGCAGGAAGACGTGCGCGCCGTGCCCGGCGAGCACCTTGATGAAGGCGAGCACGTTCGCCCGGTAGACGGTGTTCGTCTGCGACCACGGAGTGGGCAGGCTCGCGCCGAAGAGCTCGTTGAGGGCGATCCAGGGGCGGGAGCAGCCGCTCGAGGCCGCGGCGTAGTAGAAGAGCCGGTTGGCGCTGTCGAGCACCTCGTCGAGGGGCTTCGGTGTTCCGGGGCTACCGAGGCGCCGGTGGAAGTTGAGATCGAAGTAGATCGTGTTCCCGCCGCGCGCCCGGATCTGCGGCGGGTAACGGAAGTTGGCCGCAGCCGATACGAGACCCGGCTGGGCGAACAGCTCCCAGAAGGGGACCGAGCCGTCGCCGAAGTCGATCCAGAGCGGCCGGGTCGTCGGGAGGCCGCACTCGCCTTTGCGCAGGGCGAGCGTGCGCTGAGGCGCCGCCTGGGCGGCCTGGAGCAGTCCGACGAGCAGCGCGGCCGATGCCGCCAGCGCGAGGAGGGACTTCTTCACGGCACCTATGTAGCAGAACGGTGAGACGCGTAGGCTTTGACGACTTCCTCGTCGAAGCTATGGACGCCGACGTCCTTGTGGCCGCGCCTGCCGATATGAATCGCAGCCGCAATCGGAAAGGCATCGACCAGAGTCAGATTGGTCCTCTCCCGAACCTCCGCGGCAATTCGGCCGAGCGACATATCCACCGGGACAACCTCAATCTCGAGATCGGCGAGCATCTCGTCCACGCGGTCTGCGCCGTTCCGCCCGGAGGCGCGGAGCGGTGCGATCAGGAGCTCCGCATAGTTGACCGCGGAGAGGAACCTCCGCGCGCCTCGCTCTACTGCGTGCCGCACGCGGGCCACCGCCGCAGTGTGATGCGGATCGCTGGGCTCGAGATAGCCGATCAGCACATCGGCATCGAAGACGGCTACGGCCATCCGCGCCGCAGCTCTTCGAGGTAGCCCGGCGGATACACGCCCGCGAAGGCTCCCGCCCACTTGTCGACGACGTCTTCGGTTCGTACGAGCTCGAGTTGCCCCTTGCCCGTCGCTCGCACTAACACGTCGTCTCCTGGTCGCAGCCCCGACTCTCGGAGCGCCTCGACCGGAACCGTCACCTGGTTCTTTCTGGAGATTCTGCTCATTCCTTTACCGTAGCACTCAAAACGTAAAGGAAGCACACCGAGACGGTGACGGAACTAGCATCGCCCGATGCAGCTCGGTTTCTACATGGGGTACTCGCCTCCCGGGACGAATCCGCTGGAGTTGATCTCGCTCGCGCAGGAGGCCGAGCGGCTCGGCTACGGCTCCGCGTGGGCGGCGGAGGCCTGGGGCACGGACGCTGTCACGGTCCTCTCCTGGCTCGCCGCGACCACCACGACCATCGAGATCGGCTCGGCGATTATGCAGATCCCCGCCCGCACGCCGGCGAACACGGCCATGACCGCCGCAACACTCGACCTCATGTCCGGCGGCCGCTTCCTGCTCGGCCTAGGGACGTCCGGGCCTCAGGTGGTCGAGGGCTGGCATGGACAGCCCTGGGGGAAGCCGCTGACGCGGACGCGCGAGTACGTCCAGCTCGTCCGCCGCGCCTTGGGCCGCGAGACGCTCGAGCTCGAGGGCGACCAGTACCAGGTGCCGTACGCCGGGGAGGACGCCACCGGCCTGGGCAAGCCGCTCAAGCTGATGATGCGGCCGCTCCGCCGCGAGATCCCGATCTACCTAGCCGCCTTGAGCCCGAAGAACGTCCGCCTCGCCTTCGAGATCGCGGACGGCTGGCTCCCGCTTTTCTTCTCCCCCGAGCGCGCGCGCGAGGCCTTCGGCTACGAGCCGCGTGCGGGCTTCGAGATCGCCCCGAACGTCCAAACGATCGTCACCGACGATCCGGAGTCGGCGCGCGACTTCGTCCGCCCCATCCTCGCCCTCTATATCGGCGGGATGGGCTCGCGCGACGTGAACTTCTACAACCGGCTCGTCTGCCGCTACGGCTACGAGGAGGAGGCGAGGCGGATCCAGGAGCTGTATCTGGAGGGCAAGCAGATGGAGGCGATAGCGACAGTCCCCGACGCACTCATCGACGAGGTCGCGCTCATCGGGCCGCCGGAGGCGATCCGCGACCGACTGGACGCCTGGCGCGAGGCCGGAGTCACGCGCCTCCTGGTGTCAACGCACGACGTCGGGACGCTGCGCGCCATGGCCGAGCTCGCTCTGTGAAATACATGGTCGTCGAAACGTTTCTGCACGGCCCGGAGCCGGTCTACGCGCGCTCGGCGGAGCGTGGGCGAATGCTCCCTGACGGAGTGCGCTACGTCGACAGCTGGGTCACCGCCGACCTGCGGCAGTGCTTCCAGCTGATGGAGACGGACGACCGCGCTCTCCTGGAC
>JACDER010000184.1 GCA_013816275.1 Actinomycetota bacterium
GAGCCCACGTCCGCGAGCACGACCTGACAGCCTGGATCGGCGCTCAGCTCGACGACCTCGACCGGTGGGCGGCGCGCGCGACGGTTCGCTCATGACGGTGGCTGTTCCGAAAGCCCTCAGCTCCGTCGATCCCGCAACGCTCGAGCCGGTGGGCACGGTCGAGGTCACTCCGCCCGAGGCAATCGCGGAGCTCGTGTCGGAGTCCCGACTCGTCCAGCGCCGCTGGGCGGAGTCGACGCACGCCGAGCGGCGAGCGCTGCTCGTTCGCGTCGCGCACCGGCTCCTGGACTCCGCGGACGAGCTAGCCGGGACGATCACGGCCGAGACCGGCAAGCCGCTTCTCGAGTCCTACGTCGCGGAGCTCTTCCTCGCGCTCGAGCAGCTCCGCTGGACGGGGGCGAACGCGGAGAAGGTGCTCGGTGGAGAGCGCGTCCAGCTGACGCAGCCCTACCTCCGCCACAAGCGTGGCCGGCTCCTGTACGAGCCGTACGGCGCGGTCGCGGTTGTGTCTCCCTGGAACTTCCCTTTCGGCATCCCTTTCACCCAGACGATCGCCGCGGTCGCTGCGGGTAACGCCGTGATCGTCAAACCGTCCGAGCTCGCCCCGCTGACGGGCGCCTGGGTGCAGCGCGCGTTCGAGGAGGCCGGCGCGCCCGCTGGGCTCGTCCGCGTCGTCCAGGGCGACGCCTCCACGGGCGAACAACTCGTCCGCTCGCGTGGGATCGCGAAGGTGTTCTTCACCGGCTCATCGGCGGCCGGCCGCAAGGTCGCCGTCGTCGCCGGCGAGCGCCTGTGCCCGGTCTCGCTCGAGCTCGGAGGCAAGGACGCGATGCTCGTCTTCGACGATGCCGATCTCGACCGTGCCGTCGAAGGCGCGCTCTGGGGCTCGTTCTCCAACTGCGGGCAGACGTGCGCGAGCGTAGAGCGGATCTACGTCGCGCGCGGGCTGTACCAGCCGTTCGTGGAGGAGCTCGGACGGCGTGCGGGCCGGCTGCGGATCGGGCGCGGGAGCGACTTCTCGACCGAGCTCGGGCCGCTCATCTCGGAGCAGCAGCGCGTGAAGGTGGAGGGCCTGGTCTCCCAGGCGGTGGACGAGGGTGCCGCTGCAGTCACCGGCGGCGCACGGCCGGACGTGGGGCTTCCAGGATGGTTCTACGAGCCGACCGTCCTGACCGGAGTCGGCGGCGATGCAGCCCTGATGCGCGAAGAGATCTTCGGGCCGGTCGTCGCGGTCGCGTCGTTCGCGGACGAGCAGGAGGCCGTCCAGCTGGCGAATGACTCCCCCTACGGACTGAGCGCGAGCGTCTGGACCCGCGACCGCGAGCGGGCCGCCCGCGTCGCGGCCGGGCTCCACGCCGGCACGGTCTGGACGAACGACGTCCAGTACTCCTACGCCGCCGGCCAGGCCCCGTGGGGCGGGTACAAGGAGTCCGGTTTCGGGCGCACGCACTCCAAGCACGGGCTCTACGAGTGCACGCAGGTCAAGTTCACGGACTGGGATTCCGGACGCGTCGCAGTTCCCTGGTGGTACCCCTACGGCGAGGACCTGCTGGACGGCTTCCGCGGGCTGACCGGCGTCCTGTACGGCAGCGGGCTCAGCGAAAGGGCGCAAGCGGCCTGGCGGCACCGCCGCGGACTGCTCGCGCTCGGGCGCCGCTACCTCGAGCGTGGCTGATCCCCAGGGCGAGTCGCTCCGCCGCATGGAGGGCGCGGGCGCCTACAACGCCTGGCTGTTCGAGCGGTGCCGCCCCTATCTCGGCCGGCGCGTTCTCGACGCGGGGGCGGGAATCGGAACCTTCACCGACCTCGCCGCGCGCGGGCGTGAGGTCGTCGCGGTCGAGCCCGATCCACAGGTGCTCCCGATCCTGCGCCGGCGGTTCGAGGGGCGCGAGGACGTGACCATCGTCGGGGGGACGATCGAGGACGTCTCCGGGACGTTCGACACCGTCATCTGCCTCAACGTCCTCGAGCACATTCGGGACGACCGCGGCACGTTGGCCCGGTTCCACGACCTGCTCGCGCCGGGCGGAGCACTGCTCCTGCTCGTTCCCGCGCACCCCTTCCTGTACGGCGCGATCGACCGGACCGTCGAGCACGAGCGTCGCTACCGCAAGGGTGACCTCACGCAGCTGCTGGAGGAGGCCGGGTTCGATGTCGAGAGGGTGCGGCTCGTCAATCCGCTCGGAGCGCTCGGTTGGCTCGTCTCCTCGCGCATCCTTCGACGCGAGCACGTCCCGGAGGGGCCTCTTCGCTTCTACGACCGGCTCGTACCGGCTCTACGCGCGCTCGACCGGATCGAGCTCCCGCTCGGCCTTTCTGTGTGGGCGGTGGCGCGGCGCCGAGCGGCCGAGCACGCTCAGGAAGAACGAGCCGAAGACGCCCTGGACGCCGAGGGCGAGGAGCGTCATGCCGAGCAGCCCGAGCCTGGGGTCGGGAGTGCCGTTGAAGTACGAGTAGATCGCGACGCCGGCGCCGGTGATGAAGAAACCGGCCGAGGCCGCGAGACCGTGCTCCAGCCGTAGCCGCTGCCAGAGCCGCTCCAGGGTCTCGTCCTTCTCCCGCAGGTGCGCGACCGCGAAGGTCCGCGCGAAGAGGCCGAGCTGCAGCACCTGGGCGCCGAGCAGCGCAACCACAGCCGAGGCGATCGCCCAGCCGGTCGCGGACTCGGGGAGCGAGTTGTCGAGGCCGAGCCAGGTGAGCGCGCCGAGGCCGGCGACGCACATGAGGCCGCCGGGAATGGCGAACAGGAACGTCGGGCTGTAGACGAGCATGAAGCGGACGTGGCGCCAGGCGTCGCGGAAGCTGTTCAGCTTCGACTCGCCGACCCGCGTGCGGTAGGCGATCTCGACCTCGTCGATCTCGAGCCCCTGCTTGGCCGCCTTGATCACCATCTCCGAGGCGAATTCCATGCCCGTCGCGGACAGGCCGAGCTCGGGAACGGCCTGCCGTTTCAGGGCGCGGAGTCCGCAGTGGGCATCTGAGACGACGCGGCCGAAGAGCAGGCGCAGCATCCCCGTCAGGATCGGATTGCCGATGTAGCGGTGCGACCAGGGCATCGCGCCCGGCTCGATGTCGCCCTTGAGGCGGGTGCCCAGAACGAGGTCCGCGCCGTTTCGGAGCCGATTGACGAAATCGCCGAGCTCGCGCAGGTCGTATGTCCCGTCACCGTCCGCCATCACGACGTACCGGCCCTGCGCCGCGTCGAGGCCGGCTAGGTAGGCGCTGCCGTAGCCCCGCCGCGGTTCGTGGACGACCGTCGCCCCCGCTTCCTCCGCGACCTCGACCGACCGGTCCTCCGACCCGTTGTCGATTACGAGCACCTCGCCGCTCACGCCGGCTCGGCGTAGACCCTCGAAGGCGTCTCTGATGACGCCGTCAATCGCCTGCTCCTCGTTCAGGCAGGGGATCAGGACTGAGACTTCGGGCTCGGCCACGGAGTGGAGGATAGGCGTACGATTCGAGCCCGTGAGCGAGCTTTCACACGTCGACGAGTCCGGCGCGGTCCGGATGGTGGACGTCGGCTCCAAGCCGATGTCGCGCCGCCGGGCGACCGCCGCTGCGACCGTGACGATGGCGGAGGCGACGGCGGGGCGGCTTCGGGACCTGCCCAAAGGGGACGCGCTGGCCACGGCTCAGCTGGCGGGCATCATGGCCGCGAAGCGCACGGCTGACCTGATTCCGCTCTGCCATCCGCTGCCGCTGTCGGTCGTGGACGTCCAGCTCGACGTCCTCGGCGACCGGGTCGAGATCACCGCCACCGCCGAGACGACCGCGCAGACCGGCGTCGAGATGGAGGCACTCGTGGCCGCATCGGTGGCGGCATTGACGGTCTACGACATGGCCAAGGCGATCGACAAGGAGATGGCCGTGACGGACGTGCGCCTCGTCGAGAAGACGAAGGAGCCCACGTGAGGGCGGCAGTGCTGACCGTGTCTGACGGTGTCTCCGAGGGCACGCGGGAGGACAAGAGCGGAGACCTGCTCGTCGAGCTGCTCGAAGGAGAGGGCTATGAGGTGGAGCGTCGCGTGGTTCCCGACG
>JACDER010000012.1 GCA_013816275.1 Actinomycetota bacterium
ACCCATGGTTCCCCCGTGAGCCCCCTCCTTCACTCCCCGCGCTGATCGAGCAGAGCTTTCGGCTGCGCGCGGGCGGAAGCCCGGCTTCGCCGCCGCCGCCCCTGGCGCAGGTCGAGCGCTAGGCGGGCTCGTCCTCGGTCGCTTCTTCGGCCTGGTCGCCGTGCTCGACGATGCTTCCCGGCTGGAAGAGGATGCCCTTGAGCGTGTCGCGCCAGCGCGGGCTGCGGCGCAGGAGGAACTCGAGGTCCATGCCGAAGTGCTTGAACTCCTCGCCTATCGCGTCGGCCATGATCGCGCGCGCCTCCTCGTCCTTCTCGACGGCGAGCCGCTGGTGGTACCAGTTGATCGCCTCGGCCTCCTCGATCAGCGAGGTGCAGATGCGCGCGAACGTCCGCGTTTCCTCTGAAAGCTCGTCCGGTGGCTCGTGATACTGCTCTGTCGGCACCTGAAGACCCTAACTCAGCTGAACCCGAGGAAGCGGGCGCGGTGCGGCTCGATCTTCGGGTAGCCGAGCGCGAGCTGGTGCGCGATCTGCTCGACGACCGCCTCCTCGTGCGCGGCGTCCGTAACCCACCTCAACAGGATCGGGGGCTCGCCTTCGGGGGCAGCGTCAACCTGCCGCCGGTTCGAAGCGAGCGCGAACACACCCCGCCCGGCGGCCTCGATCGGAAAGACGAGCAACGGGATCACGAGCAGCGTAAACGGAGCGAAGACCAGATTGATCAGGAACCCGGTCAGAGAGGTCGACCAGAACAGGCCGTCGGTCTCCGCCTCGGGCCAGAACGCCCGCCACGGCGGCCAGCTGAAGCGGTAGGAGCGGACGATCCAGGTTCTCGAACCCCGCTCGACCTGGCGAGTCACTCTCACTCCATTAGCAGGCGCGCAGAACTACCCCGAGACGCGTATCACCACAACGTTGCTGAAGGACGTCCCGTCGGCCTGGAACGCGTAGCACCCCGGCGCGCGAAAGAGAGTCGCGTTCGGGGTGCGGTGCAGCTTCGTCCAGGTGTCCACCGGATGGACGGGGGACAACGTCGTCGATGCGACGACGGCGAGGAGCGCCAGAGCTATTCCCATTCGATCGTCGAAGGCGGCTTCGACGAGATGTCCAGCGCGACCCGGTTGACCCCGGGAATCTCGTTGATGATCCGGCTCGAGATCGTCTCCAGCAGGTCGTAGGGCAGGCGCGCCCAGTCGGCGGTCATCGCGTCCTCCGACGTGACCGCCCGGATCACGATCGGGTACGCGTACGTGCGCTCGTCGCCCTGGACCCCGACCGAGCGGATCGCTGGTAGCACAGCGAAGCTCTGCCAGAGCTCGCGGTAGAGGCCGGCGCGCCGGATCTCCTCCTGCAGGATCGAGTCCGCGGCGCGGAGGATCTCCAGGCGCTCGTAGGTCACCTCGCCGATGATGCGGATCGAGAGGCCGGGTCCCGGGAACGGCTGCCGCCACACCATCCGCTCGGGTAGGCCGAGCTCGGCGCCGACGCGCCGCACCTCGTCCTTGAACAGCAGCCGCAGAGGCTCGACGAGCTCCATCTCCATGTCCTCCGGCAGCCCGCCGACGTTGTGGTGAGATTTGATCGTGGCGGCGTTCTCGCTGCCGCCGGATTCGATTACGTCGGAGTAGAGCGTCCCCTGGACGAGGTACCGGATCTTCCCGAGCTTGGCCGCCTCCTCCTCGAAGACGCGGATGAACTCCTCGCCGATGCGTCGGCGCTTCTCCTCGGGGTCGGTGACCCCTTCGAGCCGCGCGAGGAATCGCTCCTCGGCCTGGACGTGGATGAGCGGGACGTGGAAGTGCCCGCGGAAGGTCTCGACCACCTGCACCGCCTCGTCCTTGCGCAGGAAGCCGTGGTCTACGAAGACGCACGTGAGCTGGTCGCCGATCGCCTTGTGGACGAGCAGCGCGGCGACCGCAGAATCCACGCCGCCCGACAGCGCGCAGAGGACGCGCTCGCGCCCGACCTGTGCGCGGATCCGCTCCACCTGCTCCTCGATCACGGCCGTCGCCGTCCACGTGGCCGGTGCGTCGGCCACGCCGTAGAGGAAGTTCTTGAGGATGTCCTGGCCGTGCGGCGTGTGCACCACCTCGGGGTGGAACTGGACGCCGTAGAGCTTGCGCTCGGGGCTCTCGAAGGCCGCGATCGGAGTGGCGGGAGAGGACGCGACGACGTCCGCGCCCTCGGGCGCGCGAACAACCGTGTCGCGGTGGCTCATCCAGACGGTCTGCTCCTCGGGGACGCCCTCGAAGAGTCGCCCGCCCTCGGCCTCGAGCGAGGTCTTGCCGAACTCGGAAACGCCGGTGCGGTCGACTGCGCCACCGAGATCGAGGGCCATCAGCTGCATGCCGTAGCAGATGCCGAGCGTGGGAATTCCGAGCTCGAAGAGCTCCGGGTCGACGTGCGGCGCGCCTTCCGCGTACACGGACGCCGGCCCGCCGCTCAGGATCAGTGCGAGCGGGTTGCGGGCACGGATGCGCGCCGCAGAGACGTCGTGGGCGACCAGCTCGGAATAGACGCGGCATTCGCGAACGCGTCGCGCGATCAGTTGCGAGTACTGGCCGCCCAGGTCGACGACGAGGACGGGACGTTCTTCCGCAACCGGAAGCTCCACCGCCGTCGACGGCTCAGCGGCGATAGTTCGGCGCTTCCTTCGTGATCGCGACGTCGTGCGGATGCGACTCACGCAGCCCCGCAGAGGTGATGCGGATGAAGCGCGCGTCCTTCATTGCCTGGATGTCCGGGGCGCCGCAGTAGCCCATCGCCTGTCGCAATCCGCCCACGAGTTGATGCAGTACCGGAGAGAGCGCCCCTTTGTAATGCACACGGCCCTCGATTCCCTCGGGAACTAGCTTGTCCACCTCGCTCACGTCACCTTGGAAGTAGCGGTCCTTGGAATACCCGCGCCGCATCGCACCCAGCGAGGCCATGCCGCGATACTCCTTGAATCGCTCGCCCTGGTGGATGATGACTTCTCCGGGCGCCTCGTCCGTTCCCGCCAGCATCGAGCCGAGCATGACGGTGTCCGCGCCGGCAGCGATGGCCTTCGCAATATCGCCGGATGAGGTGATGCCGCCGTCTCCAATCACCAGGACACCCTCGCGCGCGGCGACCTGAGCAGCGTCGTAGATGGCTGTCAACTGTGGCACACCAACCCCAGCGACAACACGGGTCGTACAGATTCCCCCCGGTCCGACCCCAGACTTCACAGCGTCGGCGCCCGCGTCAATGAGCGCCCGGGCTGCCTCGCCGGTCGCGATATTCCCCGCGATGATCTCGAGCGAGACAGCGGACTTGATCTTCCGCACCATCTCGATCACGCCCTGACTGTGGCCGTGCGCGGTGTCCACCACCAGAACGTCGACGCCCGCGTCGGCGAGAGCTTCGGCACGTTCCACGGCGTCGGGCCCCACCCCCACGGCGGCCCCGACCCGCAGACGCCCGCGCTCGTCCTTCGTCGCGGCCGGATACTGGATCCGCTTCTGGATGTCCTTGACCGTGATGAGGCCTCTGAGCCGCCCGTCGGCGTCGACAACCGGGAGCTTCTCCACCTTGTGCCGTTGGAGGATCGTCTCCGCCTCGGCCAGGGTCGTGCCGACGGGAGCCGTGATCAGATCCCGGCTCGTCATCAACTCGGAAACCGAGCGCCCGGCGCCGTCCTCGAAGCGGAGGTCACGGTTGGTCAGGATTCCGACAAGGACACCGTCGTCATCGGTGATCGGAACGCCGGAGATGTGGTAGCGCGCCATCAGGTCAAGGGCCTCCGAAACCAGCGCCCCCGGCGGCAGCGTCACGGGCTCGACGATCATCCCCGCCTCCGAGCGCTTGACCTTGTCTACCTCGGCGACCTGATCCTCGATCGAGAGGTTGCGGTGGACGATCCCGATTCCGCCCTCACGGGCGAGCGCGATCGCGAGCCGCGCCTCGGTGACGGTGTCCATGGCGGCCGAGACGACCGGGATCTGGAGGGTGATCGTCCGCGTCAACTGGGTCGCGGTCGAGACGTCTCTTGGGAGCACGTGGGACTCGGCCGGCTGGAGCAGGACGTCGTCGAAGGTCAGCCCTTCCTTGGAGAACTTGTCATCGAGGGCGAGCAGGCGCTCGACGTCGGCGGACGACAGCTCGACGCTCATACGTCCCCTCCGGGGCTCGTCTCGGGATGACGCCTCGCCGATGGGGTGCGATGGGCGCCTGCGAGGCAAGGACGCAGTGAGCGCTTGTCGCCGGAGGCTACGGGCGCGACTGAGGACGCCGCATCGCACCGCCCAGCGCGGCCCAGCGGCTCAGGACTCATTCCGAGACGAGCCCCTTTAACGCGCAAGACCCAGGCGCGCTTGCTCGCCCGGGCCGGTAAACATCTTTTCCTCGCGCCTCTCAACTTCTAGCGATCCTAGCAGGCGATCAAGACGCGACGGGCTCGAGCGTCCGCACGTCGACCTCGGAGGCCAGCCGGCCGGCCTGCCTCGGGTCGAAGCGGCCGGCGCCGACCTCGAGCGTCGCTGCCGTTCCGGCCGCGACGGCGCTCCGTAGCGATTGCTCGGCCGGGTGCCCGGCGGCGAGGGCGGCGATGAATCCGGCGAGGAAGACATCGCCCGCGCCGACGGGAGAGATGGTCTCGACGAGGGCGGCGCTTGCGTGGTACGAGGTCTTGTGCCGGTTCTCGCGCAGGAGCGCATAGCAGCCCGACTCCTGCGTGATCAGGACGTTCCGGGCACCGAGCTCGGCGATCTCGTCGAGGGCGAAGGCGAAGTCCTGCCTGCCGGAGAGCTCCTGGCCGACCAGGTCTTCCGCCTCGCCCTGGTTCGGCGAGACGAGAAACGGCTCCGCCTCGATCCCGTGCCGCAGCGGCTCCCCCTCCGTGTCGAGCACGGTGCGAATCCCGTGCCTGTTCAGGTCCCGGATCGCCTCGCCGTAGAAGTTCTCCTCCACCCCGCGCGGCAACGTTCCGGCGAAGACGACGAAGTCGGCTGCGCGGGCGTGGTAGTGGAGCTTCTCGAGCAGCGTCTCCAGCTCGTCCTGGCGCACGTGCGGGCCCCACTCGTTGATCTCGGTGTAGGTACCCGCTGTCGGGTCGACCACCGCGGTCGAGGTTCGCGACTCGTCCTCGATCCGCACGAAGTCGTTGAGGATCGCCTCCTCCGCGAGCTCTTCCAGGATGCGCGTTCCGGTCCGGCCGCCGAGGAGTCCGGTGGCGACGACGGGAACGTCGAGGAGCTTGAGCGCGCGGGCGATGTTGATTCCTTTCCCGCCGGCCAGCGTCAGGGCCTGGCTCGCCCGGTGCCGGTGGCCGAGCTGGAAGTTCGGAACGGTGAGCGTGCGGTCGATCGCCGCGTTCAGCGTGACGGTGACGATCATGCGTGCCTCACGTGACCCAGCCCCAGATGTTCGAGAACGTGCGTCCGATGTACCAGCCGGTGCGGCCCGCAAACCCGGGAGCCGAGACCGAGCGCGCCGCGACGAGCGGTCGTGCGCCGACAAGCCGGGCGCCGGCGTAGATCCGGACCTGGCCGACGGCCTGTCCTCGTTTCACCGGCAGGTCGAGCGCCTGCGGAACGATCACCTTCTCGACCAGCGGCCGGCCGATACGGACCGGCCGGACGAGCTGCCGCGGCGCGACGAGTTCCACCGACCCGCGTCCGAACCCCGTCGCGGCCCGGGCGTAGACGCCGCTCGCGGAAACCACGGTGGCGCTCCGGTACTGCGAGAGGCCCCAGGTCAGGAGCGAGGCGAGGTCGGCATCCCGCTGTTGCTCCGAGGGCGAGCCGAGGATCGTCGCATAGATCGTCACTCCGTTCCGGCGAGCGGCCGCCACCTCGGACCAGCCCGCGAGCGAGGTATGTCCCGTCTTGACGCCGATCAGGCCTGGGTACGAATACAGCAGCCGGTTGCGGGTGTAGATCGTGCGCCCGCCCGCGATCGTCGCGCTCGTATCGCGAACGATCCCGCGGACGAACCGGCGGCGCATCAACACGCGCGCGAGCTTGGTCACGTCGCGCGCGCTCGACACGTGACCGGGGCTGTCGAGACCGTCGGGACGGGCGAAGTGCGTGTCGGACAGGCCGAGACGCCGCGCCTTCGCGTTCATCATCGTGACGAAGCGCGCCTGGCTCCCCCGGCCCACGTGGTACGCGAGCGTGTCGGCGGCGTCGTTCGCGCTCGGGATCAGCGCCGCCTCGACGAGGTCGCGCACGGACATCCGCTCGCCTGCCTGCAGGTAGATCGTCGACTCGCCGATGGTCGTCACCTCCGCCGGAACGGTGACCACCTCGTCCAGGCGGGCGTGCTCGAGCGTCACGAGGACGGTCATCAGCTTCGTGATGCTCGCGATCGCGCGCTGCTGGCTCTCGTTCTCCGCGGCCAGAATCTCGCCCGTCGCGCCGTTCTCGACTGCATAGGCGCCCGCCCGAACGGGCGGTGGCCCGGCGAGCGCCGTAGACGAGAGGACGAGGGCGGAAGCGGCGGCGGCGAGAAGCGCCTTCAGAAGCCACACGTCGGGGGATGCTAGTGAACGCGGAGGCGCTGGCCGATGCGAAGGGAGTTCGGGTCGATGCTCGGATTGAGCGTGAACAGCGTGTCCACGGTCGTCTTGAAGCGTTCGGCGACCGTGCTGAGGGTGTCCCCGGCCCGGACGTGGTAGTAGGCGCGCTTCCCCGAGGGGATGCTCTCGGTCACCGTCGCGGCCGGCGTGTCCGGCTTGTTGCTACCGGCCTTGAGCCCGGCCCGGATCAGCAACGCCGCGGCGGTGGCGGCAGCAAGGAACGCGACCGGCGCTCCGTAGCGCGCGAGCGGTGCTCGCCACTCGTGTGCAGCCATGCCTACCAGCCGGAGATGGCCCAGACCTCGCGCTGGAGGCGAGCGGCCTCGGCGCCGGTCGCCGTCCGCCAGTCGAGGTCGGAGGAGCGGAAGGCATAGATGAGCGAGCGGGACACGCTGACGAGCGCACTGGCCGGACCGCTGGTGAAGGCGCGGGCGACGTCGGCGGGGGTAGCGCCTTGCGCACCGACGCCGGGGAGCAGGAGGATGGCCTGGGGCAGGAGCCGCCTCGCCTCGCCCACGCCGCGCGGGTGGGTCGCGCCGACGACCGCACCGACGCTGGAGAGCCCGCAATCGCCGACGAGATCCTCTCCCCACGAGGAGATGAGCTCGGCGACCTGGTGCCAGAGCGGCCGGCCGTCCGAGAGCGTCAGGTCCTGGACGTCGCCGCCGGCGTTCGAGGTCTTCAGCACGCAGAAGATTCCCGAACCCATCCGGCGCGCGGTCTTCAGGAACGGCTCGAGCGACTCGCGCCCGAGGTAGCTGTGAACGGTGATCGCGTCGGCAAGAGAAGGATCGCCGTTGCGCGGCTCCAGGTAGGCGGACGCGTAGGCTCGGGCGGTCGAGCCGATGTCGCCGCGCTTGGCGTCCGCGAGGATCATCAACTCGGCGGAGCGGGCATAAGCACAGACGTCCTCGAAGGACTTCATCCCGTGCGAGCCGAGCGCCTCGAAGAACGCGAGTTGCGGCTTGACGCCGACGACGTAGGGCGCGACCGCGTCGATCACGCCGCAGCAGAAGCGCGTGCAGGCGGCCGCGGCCTGCTCCCGGCCGAGCGGTGCATCGCCGCGAAGCTCGACGGGTAGCTGCTCGGGACGCGGGTCGAGGCCGGCGAGGAGCTGGCTGCGCTTACGCTCGACCGCGGCGGCCAACCGATCGGCGAACAGCGTGGTCCCGATCGCGGCCGTTGCCTCCATCACGTCATAAGGTACCGCGACGGACGGCCCACTCCTGCGTAGAGATACCCCGGCCCGATCCTGCTCCGTGAGCAAGCTCGGTTCTGGCTGAACGGAGCTCGGCGCCTGAAGGCGAAGCCGGGCTCCGCCCGAGCGCAGCCTCGACGGCGTACGTCCAGCGCGCGGCGTGAAGGAGGGGGCTCACGGGGGAACCATGGGATTCCCCCGTGCTTGGTTCCCCCAGCAACCTACGAACTGTTAGTAGCCGCCTCCGCCACCGCCGGCGGCCGCGGCGCCACTCTTGACGGCCTGCTTCAGGGAGCTACCTGCCGAAAACTTGGGAACCGTGGAGGCAGGGATGTGAACCTTCTCGCCCGGGTTGCGGGGGTTCACGCCCATCCGAGCCGCACGGTTGGCGGTCGAGAACTTGCCGAAGCCGGTGAAGGTGATCTGGTCGCCGCGCCGGAGCGCCTCGGTGACGGTCTCGAGAAAGGCTTCGACAGCCTTGCTCGCATCACGCTTGCTCAGATCTGACTTCGACGCGACGCGGTCGATGAAGTCCTGCTTTGTCACATTTGCCACTGGACGCTCCTCCTTGAGAAGTACATGGGCCGCCTATGAGCCTAACAGGCTCGTGCTTTCGGCTCAACCATGCGGTTTTGCGGCATCTTTCCGCAATTCGAGCAACGAGGAGGCGACGAAAAGCGGCTCGAGGCGCACTCCGAGCCGCGCGAGAGCATCGACGCCGCCCTCCTCCCGATCCACGACGCAGATGGCCGTGCGGCACTCCAGGCCGGCCTCGCGCAGGACGACGACGGCCTCCGAGAGGGCGCCTCCGGAGGTCACGACGTCCTCGATCACGCAGACCCGCTCGCCCGGCTCGAACGCGCCTTCGATCTGGTTGGCCGTGCCGTACTCCTTCGCCTTGTCGCGCACGATCACGAACGGGAGCCTGGATGCGATCGAGGTCGACGCGGCGAGCACGACTGCACCGAGCACCGGACAGGCGAGCCGCGCCGCGTCGGGCTCGAGCGCTTCGACTGCCTTTGCCAGTCGCCGGCCGAGGGCCTCGAGCACGTCCGGCTGCGTCTCGAAGCGGAACTTGTCGAGGTAGTAGCGCGACCGCCGTCCGGACCGAAGTACGAAGTCTCCCTCGATGTATCCGTGCTCGACGAGCGCCCGGCGGAGCTGCTCGTCGTTCACGCCGAGTTCGCCGGGAGGGGCACTAACTAGCGCGAACGTCGCGGGCCAGCGAGAGCAGGAGCGCTCCCTCGGGATCTTCCTCGCCGAAGGAGGTCAGTGACCCGTCGCCACGGTAGAGGTCGACGCGCGCTCCCAGCTTCTGGCTGCGCAGCCGCCAGATGGCGACTACGACGGCGGCGAGAAACCCGAGGAGGAACAGGCGCCTAAGACGCATCGGCGTCCTCGGTCTTCTTCTTCCGCGCCGGCGCCTTCCGCCGCTTCGGCTTCTCCTCGGTCTCGGTCAGAGCGCGGAGGCACGTTCGGAGGTCGTAGAAGATCAGGCCGACGGTGGGATCCGGCACCGTGGTCGCGGCGACCGCAGCGTCCCCCTCGCGAGCGAGGACCACGCTCCCTTCCGGAAGCGCCACCTCGATCTGGACGATCTGGTCGCCGTTCTCCACGGCCTCGAAAGCCGACTCGAGCAGCCGTCTCGCGGCCGCCGCCATGGCAGGAGCGCGCTCCTCGCCGAGCGTGGAGGCGACGACGCCTCCCGACTCGTCGAAGATCACCGCGTCCTGAACCTGAGCGGAGATCTGTTTCAGCTCTGCAAGTGCTTGGCCCGGATCCACGGACTCACGCTAACACCTGCAAGTCGCATACTCCATACTCGTGCGGGGTCCGTTCTCCAAGTTCTTCGCCGATCGGGGCACGCATCTGGCGGCGATGATCGCCTATTTCGCGCTCCTCTCCTTCGTCCCGCTCGTCTTCCTGGCCCTGTCGCTCCTGGGCGTCGCCGGCCGTCCGAGCGAGCAGAGCTTCGTGGTGAAGGAGCTGTCGAAGGCGTTCCCGAGCGTGTCGATCGACCAGATCGTCAACACCGTGACGAGGATCCAGCATCACTCGACCGAGCTCGGGATCCTCGGAGGCACCTTCCTGGCCTGGAGCTCGCTCTCGCTCTTCAGCGTGCTCGAGTCAGCGTTCAACATCGTCTACGGACGGCCGAATCGTTCGTTCCTCCACGGGAAGGCGCTCGCACTCGTGGTCCTCGTCGGCTCCCTCGTCACGCTGTTCGTCGGCCTGCTCATCGGCTCGATCGGGTACGACGTGATCAAGCGGTTCGCGCCGGGCGTGATCGGAAACGGCTATGTCGCCTACACGCTGTCGATCGGCGCTTCGCTCGCCACCGTGTTCGCCTTCGTGTTGTCCGCCTACTACTTCCTCACCAACGAGCGGCTCACGCTCAGGGAAGTGTTGCCGGGCTCGCTCATGTGCGCCGTCGTGCTCGAGGCCTCGTTCCAGGTGCTGCCGATCTACCTGCGGCTCGCCGACAACGCCACGGCGGTGAAGGCGTTCGCCGGCCCGGCGCTGCTGCTGCTGTGGCTGTACGTCATGGCGAACGTGATCGTCTTCGGCGCGGAGATCAACTTCTGGCTGGCTCGGAGGTCTGCTCAGGCCGAGGAAGTGCCCGGGCTAGCGTGAAAGCACGGGGAACCCGGGGTTCCCCCGTGCGCCCCCTCCTTAACGCCTCGCGCATTCGATCGGAACGTGGGCTGCGCTCGGGCCAAGCCCGGCTCCGCCCAAGAAACGCGCGCTAGCGTCATCCGCCGAGGAATTCTTCGAGCAGCTTGAGCGCCGCGCGGGCGCGGTGGGAGTTCGTCGCCTTCCACTCGTCGCCGAGCTCGGCGACGGTGCTGGTCTCGCCCTCGGGGACGAAGACCGGGTCGTAGCCGAATCCGCCCGTGCCGCGACGCTCGCGCACGACCTCGCCCTCCAGCGTCCCGCGCGCCCGCAACTCGGTCCCGTCGGGCAGCAGGCAGACGAGCTCGCAGACGTAGCGTGCTCGCCGGTCGTTCTTCCCTTCGAGCTCGCGGAGCAGGCGGTCGACGCTGCTCCCCGGCTTTCCCCAGCGCGCTGAGTGGATGCCGGGCCGGCCTCCAAGGACGGCGGCCTCGATCCCGGAGTCCTCGCCGAGCACCAGCTCGTCCGGCGAGGCCCAACTGCGCCCGAAACGCGCCTTGATCAGTGCGTTCTCGAAGTAGGTCTCTCCGTCCTCCGGGGGAAACTCGTCCGCTTCGAGCAGCTCGACCGTCCACCCGGGAAGCGCACGCTCGAGCTCGCGCGCCTTGTGGGCGTTCGAAGATGCGAGCCGTAGAGCGCCTAACGGAATGACCACGCGCTGACCGGGTGCGATGGGCGCGTGCGAGGGCAGGACGCAGGGAGCGCGCGTATCCGGAGGATACGGGCGCGACCGAGGACGCAGCCTCGCGCCGCCCCAGTGCGTCCGGGCGGCCCGTGCTTCGTTTCGTTAGGCGCTCGCACTACGCCGCGCACGCGTCAGGCCCGGAGCACGTCTTGCTGAGCCGCCGTGATCTCCTCGATCCCGCCGGCGGCGAGGTCGAGGAGCTCGTCGAGGCGGTCGCGTGAGAACGGCGCGCGCTCGGCGGTCGCCTGCACCTCGATCAGCGCGCCGTCTCCGGTCGTCACCACGTTCACGTCCACCTCCGCGCCCGAGTCCTCTTCATAGTCGAGGTCGAGCAGGGCTTCGCCCCCGACGAGCCCGACCGAGACGGCGGCGACCGACCCTCGAAGCGCCTTCGACAGCCCGAACCGGTCGAGTGCCAGCATCGCCGCGACGTAGACACCCGAGATGGCGGCGCAGCGCGTCCCGCCGTCCGCCTGGAGCACGTCGCAATCGAGCCAGAGGGTGCGCTCGCCGAGCGCCTCCATGTCGGCGACCGCGCGAACCGACCGCCCGATCAGCCGCTGGATCTCGACCGTCCTTCCCTGCTGGCGCCCGGTCCGCGCCTCGCGGGCGGTGCGATCGCCCGTCGACGCGGGGAGGAGCGAATACTCCGCCGTGAGCCAGCCGCGCCCCCTGCCGGAGAGCCAGCGCGGGACACTCTCCTCGAGCGACGCGGTGCACAGGACGCGGGTCTTCCCGCACGAGATCAGGGCCGAGCCATGCGGCTGCTCGAGGAAGCCGGGGATGATCTCGAGCGGACGGAGCTCGTTGGGGCGCCGCCCCTGCCTCATGCGACGGGCCTCATGCGACGGGCCTCATGCGACGGCCGCTCCCAGCTCGGCCAGCGTCACGTGCTCGACCTCGCCGAGCGGCAGCTGGAGGAACCGCTCGCCGAGCGCGCGGAAGAGCGCGGGATCGCCGGTGGTGAGGAAGCGGTACTCACCCTCGCGGCGACTGTCGTTCTCGATCCCCTTCCGCTCGAGGGTCTCGGCCACCTCTCGCGCCGTCTCCTCCGCCGAGAAGACGAGCGTGACGTCCCGGCCGAAGACGCGCTGGAAGATCGGGCGGATCAGCGGGTAGTGCGTGCAGCCGAGGATGACCGTGTCGACGTCGGCGTCCTTCAACGGCTGGGCGTACTCGCGGACGGCCTCGGTGGTCTCGGCCGAGAACGGATCCGAGCTCTCGATCAGCGGCACGAGCCGCGGGCACGCGACGGGGAAGAAGTCCGCGCCGGCGTCGAGGGCGTGGACGAGGGTGGCGTAACGCCCGGCCGTCACCGTCGCCTGGGTCGCGAGCAGGCCGATCCGCCGGTTGCGGGTGGCCTGGACG
>JACDER010000013.1 GCA_013816275.1 Actinomycetota bacterium
TACCTCCAGCTTCCCGGCGGGGCGCTGCCGGTCTCGCTCTCCGACAGTGTTCGCGTGCTGAAGGAGCGCGGGCTGCTCGAGGTCGCTGTCGGAGTCGGCGCCTGCCTCGAGGGAGACATCGCCTGCGTGTCGGCCGCCTCGGCGCTCGCCTGGGCCGCCCACGAGGGATTTGCCGCCGCCGTCTGCTCGATCGGCCCCGGCATCTCCGGTACGGGAAGCTTCCTCGGGCACGGCGGCCTCGCCGCTGCCGAGGCGGCGAATGCTGCAACGGCGCTCGGGGGCCGGCCCATCCTCGCCGTCCGGGCGTCGGAGGCCGATTCCCGCGAGCGGCACCGGGGAGTGTCCCACCACACGCGCGCGGTGCTGGCGCTCTCGCTCGGAGACGTCGTGTGCGCCTGGCCGGTGGGTGCGCCGGCGCCGCACTGGCTCGCGTCGCGCGATGAGGTCGACGCCTCCGGCTGGCAGGAGGCATGTGCGGGCCTTCCGCTCGACCATATGGGGCGCGGCCCCGGCGACGACCCGGTCTTCTTCGCGGCCGCGTACGTGGCGGGGAGGCTCGCGCGGAGCTGGATCGGGGGCGGCGAGGCCGCCCCCGAGTCCAAGCGAGCTAGCTGAGGATGATCGTGAAGTGGTGGTCGGTGGGCTGGCCGCTCGAGTTGTGGATCACGACCTGCCAGTCGCCGGTGGACGACTCGCGGTTGATCGACACGTACTCGTCGAACGAGCCCGGCCCGTAGGAGTTCGCAACCCCGACGTGGGCCGTGCTGCTGGCGAACTGGACCGTGTAGTTCCCCGTCGAGTTCCGCTTCGCCTGAACGGTGCCGCCGGTGCAGTTGAACTTGTCCGGCACGTTGCCTGCCGCGTTCGTGAACGAGCTCGGGAAGTTCGTGTCGCCGTTGACCAGCGCGTAGCCCTTGACCGTGCCGTCCTGGCATGCCTGCTGCCAGAAATCGGCCCCGTGGCCGTCGAGCTGTCCCGAGTTCTTGGCGAAGTTCGCCTGGTTGGCGGTATTCGCCTTCGGAATGGTGCCGAGCTGACTGAGGTTGATCTCGGTCTTGGTCAGCGTGTTCTTCTTGATCTTGAGGTTCGAGACGGAGCGGTTGACGAGCGTGCTGCCGTTGATCTGCTTGACCGCGTAGGCCGTTCCGCCGAGCGCGACGAACAGGGCGATCAGCGCGATGACCATCGCGGGCGAGGGACGAAAGGATCTGAGCATTGAGTAGAACCCCCTACGAAGTCGGATCACACGAATCCGGGAATCCTAGTTATGCGGTTGAGCAGATATCGTTCCGCCGCCGTGAAGATCGGCGTCCCCCGCGAGATCAAGTCGGATGAGTACCGCGTCGCCCTAACGCCTGCGGGCGCGCGCGAGCTTCTGCAGCGTGGGCACGAGGTGCTGGTCGAGACCGGGGCGGGCGACGGCAGCGCGTTCCCCGACGTGGCGTACGAGGCGGTCGGGGCGAAGATCGGCCGCAGCGCCGGAGTCGTCTGGCTCGATTCGGAGCTGATCCTCAAGGTCAAGGAGCCGATCAGCGCGGAGTACGGGCTGCTGCGATACGACCAGATCCTCTTCACCTACCTCCACCTCGCCGCGAACGCGCCGCTGACCCAGGCCCTGGCCGAGAGCGGGGCCGCGTGCATCGCCTACGAGACGGTCGAGACAGACGCGCGTTCCCTTCCGCTGCTTGCGCCGATGAGCGAGATCGCGGGGCGCCTCGCAGCGCAGGCGGGCGCGTATTTCCTCGAGAAGCCTCTCGGGGGGCGTGGACTGCTGCTCGGAGGGGTTCCGGGTGTCGCCGCGGGGAACGTCGTAGTGCTCGGCGGCGGGATGGTCGGATACAACGCGGCCGTGATCGCGCTCGGGCTGGGCGCGAACGTGACCATCCTCGAGCGCTCGATCGACCGGATGCGCCATCTGGAGGAGACGCTCTCGGGCCGGTTCACCCTGCTGATGTCGTCCAGCCTCCAGATCGAGGAGTCGATCGTGGACGCCGACGTCCTCATCGGCGCGGTTCTCATTCCCGGGGCGCTCGCGCCGAAGCTCCTGACGCGGCAGTCGATCAGTCGAATGAAGAACGGCTCGGTGTTCTGCGACGTCGCGATCGACCAGGGCGGCTGCTCCGAGACGTCACATCCGACCACGCACAGCGAGCCTGTCTACACGGTCGAAGGCGTCACGCATTACTGCGTCGCGAACATGCCGGGGGCCGTCCCCGTCACGTCGACGAAGGCGCTGACGAACGCGACCCTTCCGTATATCGAGGCGGTCGCCGACTATGGCCTGGCCGAAGCGGTCGCCCGGGATCCGGCGCTCGCCCGCGGGGTGAACGTTCTCGACGGGAAGGTCACGTACGAAGCCGTCGCCGACGCGCACGGGCTGGAGTACGCGCCGCTCGAGGACGTCCTGCCGCTCTCTCCGGTCTAAATCGTTCGAACTACGAGCGAGTCGACTTCTGCTCGGGCGTCTTGGCCGGCACCAGCCGGACCACGCCCCAGGTGAGCGCGGCCGCGATCGTGATGATCACCGCGATGTACACGACGACTCCGAGCAGGCTGAGGACGGTCGACAAGGCCCCCATAGAATAGCTCCATGCCGCGCGCGTGCGTCATCGTGCTCGACGGTGTAGGCGCGGGGGCGTTGCCGGATGCCGACAGGTTCGGGGACGAGGGGTCCAACACGCTCGGCAACGTCGCCCAGGCCGTCGGCGGGCTCGATCTCCCCAACCTCGAGGCCCTGGGTCTCGGGAACGTCGCCATGCTCGAAGGCTGCCCTCCTCAGCCGGGGGCACCCGCGGTCGCCGGACGGCTGCTCGAGCGGTCGGCCGGCAAGGACACGATGACCGGGCACTGGGAGCTGATGGGGGTGGTGACCCCTCAGCCGATGCCGACGTATCCGCACGGGTTCCCGTTCGAGGTGATCGATCCGTTCATGCACCGCACGGGCAGGGGAGTACTCGGCAACAAGGTCGCCTCCGGAACCGAGATCATCCAGGAGCTCGGTGAAGAAGCCGAACGGACGGGAAAGTGGATCGTCTACACCTCGGCCGACTCGGTCTTCCAGCTCGCCGCGCACGAGGACGCGATCCCCCGGGACGAGCTCTACCACGCCTGCGAGGTCGCCCGCGAGATTCTGACCGGCAATCACGCGGTGGGGCGCGTGATCGCGAGACCGTTCACCGGCGACGCGGGGAACTACGAGCGCACAGCCGACCGCCACGACTACGCGCTCCAGCCGCGCAGGCCGAACTACCTCACGCTGATCCAAGAGGCGGGAGGCGAGGTGCATGCCGTCGGCAAGGTCGGCCCGATCTTCTCCGGCTTCGACATCGACCAGGAGCACGACACGAAGTCGAACTTCGAGGGCATATCGCAGACCGAGCGGCTCCTGCAGGAGCTCGAGCATGGGTTCGTGTTCACGAACCTTGTCGAGACCGACACGCTGTGGGGCCACCGCAACGACCCGGTGAACTTCCACCGCTGCCTGCAGGACTTCGACCGCCGGCTCCCCGACCTGCTCGACGCGCTCCGCGAGGGTGACCTGCTCCTGCTCACCTCCGACCACGGCTGCGACCCGACAACTCCCTCCACCGACCACTCGCGGGAGTACGCGCTGCTGCTTGCCTACGTTCAGGGGAAGAACGCAGCCGGCCGGGTCCACGAGGGCGAGTTCGCAGACGTAGGCGCCACGGTCAATGCCTGGCTGGGCGGAAAGTCGCCGTCCAAGCGCACGCCGGGTCAGCCGATCGTCGAGTCGTAGGCCGGCCCGGCCGCCCGACGGCACTGTGCCCGAGCTTCCTGAGGTCGAGACGATCCGGGCGCAGCTGGCCCCGCTGCTCGAGGGTCGCTGCTTCCAACGAGTCTCGATCCTCGACACGCGTCTGACGCGGCCGCACGACCCCAGGGAGGTCGCGGCCGAGCTCGACGGCGAGGACGTCGCCGCTCTCGAGCGCCGCGGCAAGTATCTGGTTGTCCGATTCCGAACTGGTCGCTCTCTCCTGATTCACCTCCGGATGACGGGATCGCTCCATCACGCGCCTGTGGGGACCCTCGAGGTCGATCCCTACCGACGAGCTGTTGTCACATTAGACAATGGCTCGGACGTTGCGTACCGGGACGTCCGGCGCTTCGGCACCTGGCTTCTGCTCGAGCCCGGCGAGCTCGAGTCGTATCTGGGCGTCAAGGTCGGCCCGGAGCCGCTGGGGTCCGAGTTCACGACGCGGTTCCTCCGCGGCCGTTTGACCGCGCGGAAGGCGCCGCTCAAGGCCGCGCTGCTCGACCAGCGCACGGTGGCCGGCCTCGGCAACATCTACGTGGACGAGGCGCTCTGGCTGGCGCGCCTCCACCCTCTCCGCGCCGCGGGGACGGCCACGCCCGAGGAGGTGCGCGCGGTTCATCGCGGTGTCCGCCGGGCGCTCCAGACGGGCATCGCCAGGCAGGGAGCAACTCTTCGTGACTACCGGACGCCGGACGGCGGCTCCGGCTCGATGCAGGACGAGTTCAAGGTCTACGGCCGCGCCGGCGAGCCGTGCCCGCGCTGCGGAACGCCGATCGAGAAGACGCGGGCAGGGGGGCGCGGAACGTGGTACTGCCCGGCCTGCCAGCGCCGCTGACCGTGCACGAGGCCCGCCTGGGCCAGAACTACACTTCGCGCATGGCGGGGCGCACCTACAAGACCGAGGCCATCGTCCTGCGCTCGTTCCGGTTCGGCGAGGCCGACCGCGTGCTCCACCTGTACACGCTCGACCGCGGCCGGGTCGGCGCGCTCGCCAAGGGCGTGCGCAAGACGAGATCCCGGTTCGGCGCGCGACTGGAGCCGCTCAGCCACACCGAGCTCGTCCTCCACGAGGGACGCGGCGAGCTCCAGACGGTCACGGGGGTCGAGCTGATCCGCTCGCACCACGCAGCGCGGGAGCATCCCTACCGGCTCGGGATCGGGATGGTGGGCGCCGAGGCGATGCTGCGCCTCTTCCCGGAGCAGGAGAGGAACCAGCGCGCGTTCCGGGCGCTGAGCCGGTTCCTCGATCTGCTCGACGACCTCGACACCGGAACCGCTCAGCGCCCGGCTCTCGACCCGCTCGCGCTCTCGTTCCAGCTCAAGCTCCTCTGGCTCTCGGGCTATCTCCCGCACCTGACGAGCTGCGCGGAATGTGGGGCCGAGGACAACCTCGCCGGCTACTCACCGAAGGCGGGCGGCGCGCTCTGCGGGGCGTGTGCGCAAGGCTCGCTGCCGCTCTCGCCGCAGGGGCTGCACGGGATCGAGGCGCTCCTCAATCTTCCGCTCGCCGACGCGGGACGCGCTCCGCTCGGCCCGAGAGCGGCGCGCGAAGCTCTCGGGGTCGTCAATGCCTCGCACGAGTACCACGGAGGTTTCCGCCTGCGCACGCTGGCCGCCTCGTGACCGGCCTGAACTACCAGGACATGATCAGCGCCCTCGCCTCGTACTGGGCGGAGCGGGGCTGCGTGCTCTGGCAGCCGTACCACACCGAGGTCGGCGCTGGGACGCTCAACCCGGCGACCTTCCTCCGCTGCCTGGGCCCGAAGCCGTGGCGGACGGCCTACGTCGAGCCGTCGATCCGCCCGCTGGACGGGCGCTACGCCGAGAACCCGTTCCGCTTCCAGCAGTTCTGGCAGTACCAGGTCGTCCTCAAGCCCGCGCCGGAGGACGTCCTCGACCAGTACTGGGGATCGCTTGAGGCGATCGGAGTCGACCTGACGCGCCACGACCTGCGGCTCGTGGAGGACGACTGGGAGGCGCCCACGATCGGAGCCTGGGGCCTTGGCTGGGAGGTGTGGCTCGACGGCACCGAGGTCACGCAATGGACGTACTTCCAGCAGCTCGCGACGATGGACGTCGAGCGCGTCCCCGCCGAGATCACCTACGGCCTGGACCGGCTGGCAATGGCTGTCCAGGGGAAATCCAGCGCGTTCGAGCTCGAATGGGCTCCCGGCGTCACCTGGGGTGAGATGTTCCACGAGAACGAGCGGCAATGGTCGATCTACAACTTCGAGGAGGCGCCCGTCGACATCCTCCTCCGCCGGTTCGACGAGCACGAGTCGGAGTGCCGCCACCTGCTGGACCACCGGCTCCCGCTGCCCGCGTACGATCAGGTGCTGAAGCTCTCGCACACGTTCAATCTGCTGGACGCGCGCGGGGCGATCGGCGTCACCGAACGGGCCGCGAGGATCGCGCGCATCCGCAACCTCGCCCGGGCGACGGCCCAGGTCTACCTCGAGGTGGAAGGGGAGCGTGCCGAGCCTGCTGCTTGAGATCGGCTGCGAGGAGCTGCCGGCAGCAGCCTGCTACGAGGCGGAGCGCCAGCTTCCGAGGCTTTGCCTCGAGCAATTCGGCCGCGAGCCTGCCCGCCTGTTGATCGGCCCGCGCCGGCTCGCGTCTCTTGTGCGGGACCTGCCCGAGCAGACCGAGCCCGAGTGGATAAAGGGGCCTCCCGAAGCGATGCGCGAGCGGGCTGCAGCCGGGTTCGCGCGCCGTCATGGCGTCGACCCGGATGAGCTCGAGGTTCGCGACGGCTTTCTCGGAATCGAGCTTCCCGGAAGGCCCCTTCGCGAGGTGCTCCAGGAACGGATCGACGCGGTCGTGCGCGGGCTCACCTTCGGAAAGACGATGCGCTGGGACGACAGCGGCCTCCGGTATCCCAGGCCCGTCCGCTGGGTGTTCGCGAAGCTCGACGCGGAGACGATTGCCGGCCACCACACCTTCGGCCACCGCTTCACCGCGGGCGCGGTCGAGATCCCGTCCGCCGAGGACTATCCCGAACTGCTCCGCGCGGCCGGAGTCGAGCCCGACGCGGCCGAGCGGCGCCGGCTGATCCTCGAAGGCCTGCCCGAGGGCTGGAGCGACCCAGCCGGTGTGCTCGACGAAGTCGTCCATCTCGTCGAATGGCCGACCGTACTGGAGAGCGCCTTTGACGAGCGTTTCCTCGATCTGCCCCGCGACGTGGTCGTGGCAGCCATGCAGTCCCATCAGCGCTACTTCCCGCTCGAGGGCAACCGCTTCGCGTTGGTGGCGAACGGCGGCGACCCCGATGTCGTTCGGGCGGGCAACACGCAGGTGCTGGAGAACCGCCTGGACGACGCCGTGTTCAGCTTCGAGCGCGACGTCAAGGTCGGGCTCGACGGGCTGGCGGCAAAGCTGGGCGCGATCAGTTTCTTCGAGGGCGGTGGAACGCTGGCGGACAAGGCCGATCGCCTAGCGAAGCTCGTCGAGCGGCTAGGCGGGGGAGAAGCGACGCTCGAGGCGTCGCGGCTCGCGAAGGCCGACCAGGCATCGGAGCTCGTGCGCGAGTTCCCAGAGCTCGAGGGCCGGATCGGAGCCGAGTACGCCCGCCTCGTCGGCTATCCCGAGGCGGTATGCGCGGCGATCGAGGAGCACTACCTGCCCGATTCCGCCGGCGGGCCGCTCCCCTCGACCGAGAGCGGCCGAGTGCTGTCGGCCGCGGACCGGATCGACACGCTGGCCGTCTCGTTCTCTCTCGGCCACCGGCCGACCGGGTCGCGCGACCCGTTCGGGCTCCGGAGGGCCGCCATCGGGCTCTGCCGCCTGGCGACCGAGGGCGGTCTCGCCGTGTCCCGGGCGCTCCTTGAAGGCGAGGTCGCCGATTTCGTGGAGGAGCGCTACGAGGGCTTGCTCGACGTGCCCGTGGAGTTCGTCCGGGCCGCCCGCCGCTCGAGGGTGACGGAGCTCGGGCAGGTCGCAGAGCTGGCGAAGGCGCTCGCCCGCCTGGAGGACGATGCGCTCGACCGGCTCCACACCGCGTACTCGCGGGCCGAGCGGCTCGCGGGTAAGGCCGAGGGCGTCGCTCCCGAGCTCAACGCAGATCTGCTCGTCGAGGAGTCCGAGATCGAGCTGGCCCGGGAGGTCGCGCGTCTCACTCCCGAGATCCAGACCGCCCTCCAGCGAGGAGATACCGAAGGTGCGCTGCGGTCAGCCGCCGAGCTCGGTGCACCCGTCGATCGTTTCTTCGAGGAGGTCCTGGTCATGGCCGAGGACAGCGCCGTGCGCGCAAACCGGCTGCGCCTACTGCTCGATGTGCGCGACGCGATCGGGCATGTCGGCGATCTCGCGCAGATCCCTCGTTAGGCTGCATCAGGTGGCCGCATCCGTGTCGCAGACGGAAACAACTCCGGTCGAGCTCCACGTCGTCTCAGACTCGACCGGAGAGACGGCGGCCCGGCTCGTGCTGGCGCTCGAGGCACAGTTCCCGGATCAGCTCTTCGAGGAGGTGCGCCATCCTCGGGTGGAGACCGTGGACGACCTCCAGGACGCCGTCAACCAGGCGAAGGGCCGCCCCGCGGTCGTCGTCTACACGCTCGTCCAGCCGGAGCTGCGCCAGGAGATGCGGACGCTGTGCCGCCGGGCACGCCTGCACTACTGCGACCTCCTCGGCCATCCGATCGACTCGGTGGCAAGGGTGTCCGGACACGCGGCGCGCATGACCCCTGGAGTGCGGCACCCGCTCGACTCGACCTATTTCCGGCGCATGGAGGCGATCGAGTTCGCCGTGAAGTACGACGACGGCATGGGCGCGGGCCTGGAGGAGGCGGACATCGTCCTCGTGGGTGTCTCGCGAACGTCCAAGACGCCGCTGTCGATCTACCTCGGCTACCTGGGCTACAAGACGGCGAATGTCCCGATCGTCAAGGGCATCGACCCGCCGGCGGAGCTGTTCGAGATCGAGCCGGCGAAGATCGTCGGGCTCACGCTCGAGGCCTCCCGGCTCGCGGACGTCAGGCAGGAGCGCCTCCGCCACATGGGCAGCTCCAAGCGCCAGTACGCCGAGCTGGCGCAGATCTACGAGGAGCTCGAGCAGGCAACGGCCGTCCAGCGGCGGCTCGGGTGCCCCGTGCTCGAGGTCTCCGAGCTCTCGATCGAGGAGACCGCACACCGGATCATCCGTCTCGTCAACCAGCGGCGCGCGGAGGCCGAGGCATCCTGACACCGGCTCCGAAGGGCCCAGTGCCGCTATGGCGCTGGGGGATCTGGTGGATCGCGCTCGCGACTGGCATTACGCTCTTCTATGTCGTCCTGACCCCCATCTGGCTCGGCTTGCGAATTGCCGGGTGGCTCGCGGACCTGCGGGCGCGCGGCCTGAAAGGAGAACCGTGAAGGAGAAGTTCGAAGAGCTGAAGAGGCGTCTCGGTGAGGTCGCCGACCTGAGTTGCGCGTCGCAGTTGCTCGACTGGGACCACCAGGTCCTGATGCCTGCGGGCGCGGCCGGCCTCCGGGCGGAGGAGTCCGCCACGCTTGACCGGCTGACCCACGAGCGCTTCACCTCCGACGAGATCGGCCGCCTCCTCGAGGATCTCCGCCCCTACGAGGAGAGCCTCGATCAGGATTCGGACGAGGCCAGCCTCATCCGCGTCACGCGCCGCGACTGGGAGAAGGCGCGGAAGGTCCCGAGCGACCTCCTCGGCGAGATGTCCCACGCCGCCGCCACGGCCCTCCCGGTGTGGGTCGAGGCGCGCAAGAACTCCGACTTCGCATCGTTCCTGCCCTGTCTCGAGCGCAACGTGGAGCTGAAGCGCCGGTACATCGAGTGCTTCGAGGGCGAGCCGTACGACATCCTGCTCGACGACTACGAGGAGGGGATGAAGGCCCCGGAGGTGAGAGAGGTCTTCGACGAGCTCAAACGCGAGCTCGTTCCGCTGATCGAGAAGGCGAAGGCGAATCCCGTCGACGACTCGTTCCTCGAGACCAAGTTCCCGGTCGAGCAACAGCGCGCCCTGAACACGGTCATCCTCGACCGCTTCGGATGGGACCCCAACTACTGGCGGCTCGACGAGATCGTCCACCCGGCCGCGTACTCATTCGGGACGATGGACATCAGGATCACAACACGGTACGCCGAGGACGGGCTCGAGTCGCTGTATTCGACCATGCACGAGTTCGGCCACGGCCTGTACGAGCGCCAGGTAGATCCGGCTCTCGAGCGCAGCCCGCTCTGCTCGGGCGCCTCGCTCGGACTCCACGAGTCGCAGTCCCGCATGTGGGAGAACCTCGTCGGCCGCGGCCTGCCGTTCCTGCGCTGGTTCTATCCACAGCTCCAGGAGGCGTTCCCGCAGCAGCTCGGCTCGGTCGACGTCGAGAGCTTCTACCGCGCCGTGAACAAGATCCAGCCCTCGCTGATCCGGGTCGACGCCGACCAGGTCACCTACAACATGCACGTCATCCTGCGGTTCGAGCTCGAGCAGGCCATCATCGACGGCTCGATCGCGCTCGAGGACCTGCCCGAGGCATGGAACGCCAAGATGAAGGAGTACCTCGGCATCGACGTCCCGGACGACCGCCGCGGAGTGCTGCAGGACGTCCACTGGTCGGGCGGCGGGCTCGGCTACTTCCCGACGTACTCGCTCGGCAACGTGATCTCTCTCCAGATTTGGGGCAAGGTGCGCGAGGCGATCCCCGACCTCGACGACCAGTTCGAGCGGGGGGAGTTCGGCGCGCTGCGCGAGTGGCTCGGCGAAAACCTGCACCGCTACGGACGCAAGTTCACGCCGATGGAGACGATCGAGCGGGTCGCGGGGTCGTCGCTGGACGCCGGCCCGTACCTGCACTATCTCAAGGACAAGGTGGGCGAGCTGACAGGCGCGGCCGCATAGGTATATGGTCGTCGCGTGATCTACCTACTGACTCGGCCGATCGCCTGGGCGGTGAAGCTCGTGATGTGGATCATCAAGCGGCCGATGGCGATCTACACCTCGATCCGCGATCGCCGCATGCGCAAGCACGTCAAGGCTCTGCGCAAGAGTCAGAAGCAAGTCTGAGCCGCTAATCGGCACACATCCGGCACGGATCCGCGTGTCGCGAGCCCGCACGTCGGCGGTACGCTCACAGCGGGTGGCGGGTGGTTCACTTCCCCTCCCAGGGTGGGGGTGTGCGCGGGTTACTACTCGGGCCGCTTGACGAGGCGGAGGAAGAGAAACAGCGGGAGTCGCGCCCAGCGCCCGTCGTCGGAATGCGGAGGCTCGCGGATGGCTTCGCTCACGAGACCGGCGTCCTCGAACGCTCGTGAGTACTGCTCCAGCGAGTGGGCCCAGCCGTGAAAAGTGATCCGCATCCCCGCGCGCTCGAACTCTTCCTCGACGCGACGCGGACCGAAGTACGGCCACTTGAAGACGAAACGAGCATCCGGCTCCTCGCTCTCGAAGCGGCCGGCATCCGCGAGTGGGTGGACGATGGAGATGCAGAAGCGCCCATCGTGTGTCAGCACCCGGGCCGCCTCGCTCACGGTCCCCGGCATGTCCTCGATGTCCATGAGCGAGTTGTGCGCGACGACGAGGTCGAACGCTGCGCCCGGGAACGGAAGCGAGGCCGCGTCCGCGAGCCGGAACTCGGCCTCGGGCTGAAGCTCCTGCGCCGCCGCGAGCAGCGTGGGGGAGGCGTCGACCGCAGTGACCCGGTGACCCCGGGCGGCGAGATCGCGCGCGACGCGGCCCTCGCCGCAGCCGATCTCGAGCGTGGCCGAGCCGGGCCGTGGAAGAAACTCGAAGAAGCCCGGCGAGTATTCCCAGTACGCATCGTGATTCGGCGTCCGGGCCCACGCGATCCAGTTCGCGGCCTCGCGCTCCCAGTCCGGGTTGAAGCTCACGGCTTCACGGCGCGCAGGTGGAGGAAGAGCGGGACGCGCCGCCGACGCTCGGCCATCGGGTTGGCGCGCACGAACTCCTCGCTCGGGCGTGGCTCGCGGATCGCCTGGATCAGCAGGCCGGCCTCCTCGTGCGCCCGGGAGAGCCGCTCCAGCTGGAGTGAGCGGTCGCAGAAGGTCATCTGGATCCCGTCCCGATCCGACTCCCAGAGCTTGTCCGCCGGCTCGAAGTAGGACCCGGTGATCGCGAATTCGTCACCCTCGATCCCGACCAGCGCCGCGACCGGGTGGACGACCGCGATGCACAGCCGGCCCCCCGGCTCGAGGACGCGGGCAGCCTCACGGATCCCCGCCTCCGGATCGTCGAGGTTCATCACCGACATGTACGCGACGACAAGGTCGAAGGAGTCATCCTCAAAGGGGAGGTCTCCGGCGTCCGCAACCAGCGCCTCGTGCCGCTCGCGCGCCATCTCCACCATCGCGGGGGAAGCGTCGACCCCGACGACCGTGTGTCCCCCGCGGGCCAGCTCGGCGCCGACGCGACCCTCTCCACAGCCCAGGTCTAGGGTCCGGCGGCCCGCCGCTGGAAGCAGCTCGAGGAAGGCCGGGAAGTTGAAACCCTCATGGTACGCGTCGTGTCCGGGCGTCCTGGCGAAGCGCCCCCAAGGCTCGGCCTGGCGGTCCCAGAACTCCCTGAGTGACATCAGCCGAGTGTATTGCCGCCGCAAAATGAAAGGATTCGGGCGTGACGTACGTCTACGACTTCGACGAGCAGGCCGAGGGAGGGCGCGAGCTGCTCGGCGGCAAGGGCGTCGGCCTGGCGGAAATGACCCA
>JACDER010000185.1 GCA_013816275.1 Actinomycetota bacterium
GGTCAGCTACGTCTGGAACTCGGACTACGGCGGGCTCGACTGGCCCAAGAAGCGAACGACCGTCCTGAAGATCAAGGCGCCCGAGAGGCCCTTCTACTGGCGAGCGACGGCGCTCGATGCCTTCGTCGGCGACAACTGGAGAGAGGATCTCGTCGCCACGCAGCCACGGGTCACCGCCGGTGACCGCGCCGAGCTCGTGCCGCGCAGTCGCGATTGGATCGAGCAGGAGGTCACGATCGCGGGGCTGCGCGACCGCCATCTGGTCGGCGCAGATGAGCCGGTCGCATACGAGCCCACCGGAATGCCGTCGGTGAGCTACGCGAAGGGCGGGATCGCGCTCGTCGTTCCAGGGCAGACCCGCGGCAAGACGTACTTCGTCTGGAGCTCGGTGCGGCACCCGACACCGAAGCAGCTCGTCCGCTCCAGGCCGGAGTATCCGATGGAGATCACGATCGATCGCGGGCTCAGCGTCCCCCCGTTCGGCACTCCGGGCCGGGATCTCATCGTGCGGGAGAAGATCGCAACCCACACGAGTCCCTATTCGCTGCTCTACCGCGAGGCCAAGCGGATCGTCGGCCGCGCGCACAATCCCTACGCGGCGGTGGTTGCGATCGAGTCCTGGCTCCGCGACAGCGGCCGGTTCGCGTACGACGAGCATCCACCGGCGGTTCCGGGCGTCCCGCCTCTCGTCGCATTCGTGACCGAGACGAAGCGCGGGTATTGCCAGCACTTCGCCGGTGCGATGGCGCTCATGCTGCGCTACCTCGGAATTCCCGCGCGGGTGGCGGCGGGCTTCGCGAGCGGGACCTACTCCGACGGAACCTGGACAGTGAACGACCACGACGCCCACACGTGGGTCGAGGTCTGGTTCCGGGGCCACGGCTGGCTCCCCTTCGATCCCACTCCCGGTCGAGGGAGGCTCGACGCTTCGTATTCGGCCTCGTCGAAGAGCTTCGACGCCTCCGCGGCGGCCGCGCTGGTGGGTGCGGGCTCGGCGATTCAGCGCTTGCTGCAGAGCGAGGCGTTCCAGAGCAACTCCAATGTGCGGGGCGAGCATGCGCGCTCGGTGCCCGTTGCCCCGCCGAACAATCACCGCACGCTCCTCCTCGTCGGCCTGATCCTGCTCGCGCTCGCCGGGCTCGGGCTCTCCGTCTTCCTGCTCAAGGCCGTCCGGCGCCGCGTCCGGTACCTGAACGCGGATCCGAGGCGCGTGTCCGCGGCCTGCCGTCGCGAGCTGTCCGAGATCCTGCTCGACCAGCGGATCCCGGTCCCGAGCAGCGCGACGCTTCGCGAGCTGGGTGAGCTGCTCGACTCGGAGCTCGAGGTCCGCGCCGACACCCTCGTCGCGGCGGCGGGGGGCGCGCGCTTCGCCTCCCCGGCGTCCGCGGGGCACGAGGCTCGGCGCACGCGGGACGAGGCCCGCGATCTTCGGCGTGTCCTGCGCCGGCGGCTTTCGCTCGTCGACCGACTGAGCGGGGCGCTCTCGCTGCGCTCGCTTCGACGGGCGTGAGCGTCGCGGTCGTCATGGCGGCCGGGCTCGGGACCCGGCTTAGACCGCTGACCGAGCGCTGGCCGAAACCGATCCTGCCGATCGACGGACGTCCGGTGATCGCGACGCTCCTGCACGAGCTCGCAGCGGGCGGGTTCGAGTCGTTCGTCGTCGTCACGGGCCACCTGGCGGAGCAGGTCGAAGAGCTGCTTGCGGCGCTCCCGTACCCGATCCGCTTCGCCTCCCAGCCGGACCCGGCGGGTTCCGCCGACGCGGTCCGGCGAGCGGAGGTCCAGCCGCCTTTCCTCGTCACCGCGGCCGACACCGTGTACGAGCATGGGGATCCGGGCCGGTTCTGGCGGACGTTCGAGGAGAGCGGCGCGGCAGGGGCGATCTCGATCCGGCGGCAGCCGGGCCGCCCGGACCACACGCGGATCCGGGTCGAGGACGGCCGCGTGGTTAAGGTGGTCGACCCGTCGGACGGGTCGGGCTGGACGGCGGCGCCGCTGATGGCCGTCGGTCCTCCCGTCGCCGAGCGGATCGCGGGCGAGCTGCCCGGGCCGCCCTTCGAGCTCGCCCACGCGTTCCAGCAGGCGATCGACGCAGGCGAGCATGTCGCAGCCGTCGAGATCGGGGAGACGCGGGACTTGACCGATCCGCTTGACTTGGTGGAGGAGAACTTCCCGTATTTGCGATGAGCGAGTCGACGTACAACCTGTTCCAGCAGGGTCGCGAGCACCTCGAGAAGGGCATGGCGGCGCAGGCCACCGTCCCGCTCGAGAAAGCGAAGAGGCGGGAACCCGACAAGGCCTCGATCCGGGAAGCACTCGGGATCGCGTACTTCCGCATCCACCGCTACGACGAGGCCGAGCGGGAGTTCCGCGCGCTGCTCGAGCTCTCTCCGGCCGACGACTACGCCCACTACGCGCTCGGGCGCTGCCTCGAGAAGCAGGGGAAGGCCGCCGAGGCAAACGGCCACTACAAGCTCGCCAGCTCGCTCCGGCCGGGCAAGGCCGACTACGAGTCCCGGATCCGCGACCTCGGTTGAGGGCGGTGGTTCAGCGCGTGTCGCGCACGCGCTCGACTCCGGGCGGCGAGATCGGGCCGGGCCTGTGCGTGCTGCTCGGAGTGGCTGAGGGCGACTCGGCCGAGGATGCCCAGCGGCTGGCCGGAAAGGTCGCGCGCCTGCGCATCTTCCAGAACGATGAGGGGAAGTTCGACCTGAGCCTGCTCGACACAGGCGGCGAGGCGCTCGTCGTCAGCCAGTTCACGCTGATCGCCGATACGGCGAAGGGGAATCGCCCGAGCTTCTCCGGCGCGGCGAGGCCGGATGTGGCCGAGCCGGTCTACGAGGCGTTCTGCGAAGCGCTCGCCGCCGAGGGCGCCGGCGTCGCCAGGGGAGTGTTCGGCGCCCGCATGCAGGTCGAGCTCGTGAACGACGGGCCGGTCACGATCATTCTGTAGCGTGAGCGGGGTGCGGTTCGCCGCCTGCACGATCGCCGCCGCCGCTTGCGCCGTCATGCTCGGCGGGAGTGCGCACTCCGCCCGCAGCCAGGGCGGCGCGGCGTGGAACCTCAAGCCGGTCGCGGACGCACAGAAGTGGCTTCGCGTCGACGTCGAAGGCGACACGCTCTACGGCTTTCGCGTGCGGGGAACCGACTTCACCGTCACGGGGATCAAGAGCGTCAGGGCCTCGGGCGGCCCGGCGCCGCAGTGCTCGGTCACCGGGACGCCGGCGACGCTCGCCTGCGACGGGGAGCTTCCGGGCGGCATCTCGGTGTTCGTCCAGCTCACAACCTCAGGGGCCGGTGGGGCGTACGACTTCGCCCTGCTCTTCGAGCCCGGAGACACGAACCTGTTCTACGTCCCGTCTAACCAGACGGCGGCCCCGGTCCCTCTCGCTGGCTCGCTCGGGATGACGTCACCGACCGAAGGGCGCGTGACGATCCTCAACGTGAGCCGGGTTTCCTTCCAGCAACTCGAGGTCGCGCCGATCGGCTTCCGGGTCAGGAGCGTGTCGACCCAGGATTGCGGGACCACCGAGGGAGGGGGCATCGCGTGTCAGGGCAATCTTGGGCCGGGGAGCCGTGCGGTCATCCAGTTCGTCACCGAACCTCTCGCGGGTGCGCCCTCGGCGGTGCTGCTTGCGCACGGCAGCCAGACGGGCTTCATCTACGTACAGGCAGGAGATGCCTGCCCCGATCTGCTCGCGGAGCTCGCCCGGCTACAGGCCCAGGCCTCCACGGTCAAGAGCCAGATCGCGCTGGCGGAGCGGCAGCTCACCAGCGCGGAACACTCTCTCGGACGCTCCAAGGCGTTCGCGAACGCCGCAGCACAGATCCGCTCGGCCCGCTCAGCGCTCGGACCGCTCCTGCATCGCCTGGCCGCCCTCACCAGGGCGATACGCGGCCGCGAGCAGAAGCTCAAGAGCTGCGAGGGCGGAGGCGCGCGAAAGGCGGCGGCGGCCACGGCCTGCGACGACGAGTGGAAGGCAGCTGCGCAG
>JACDER010000186.1 GCA_013816275.1 Actinomycetota bacterium
GATCTCGGCGGCGATCCGCGGGACGAACGATCACCTGTCGATCGGCATCGGAGGGACGCGCCAGGCGGTGCTGTCGGCGGCCGCGCTACGGTGCCTCGGCGGGGGGCTTCAGGCGCAACTCTGGCCGACCGCGCGGTCCGAGATCGAGGCCGCCCGAGAGGCGGGCGTGGACGACGTCTCGCGCGTGTTCGGGATCGACGACTTCTCGCGCGGCGACGTGATCGTGGCGGCCACCGGAGTGTCGTCGGGAGATCTGCTCCGCGGCGTCCGGTTCCTGGCCGACAGCGCGCGGACACACTCCCTCGTCATGTGCACGCGCTGCAACTGGGTGCGGTTCGTGGACGGGATCCACTTCTTCGCGCGCGAGCGCAAGGAGGAAGTCCGGCTCCTCGGGTATTGAGCGGAGCAGGCTGTTCGTGCGGGCCTGCGACTAGACTGGTTCCCATGCCTACGAAGGAAGAGGTCGTCGATGCGCTCCGGCAGGTCGAAGATCCCGAGCTCGGGATGGACATCGTCGACCTTGGCTTGATGTACGACGTCGAGCTGGAGAACGGCAAGGTCAAGGTCGTCCACACGCTCACCTCGATGGGCTGCCCCGTCGGGCCGATGATTCAGCAGCAGATCGACGACGTCGTGCGCGCCCTTCCTGGTGTCGAGGACGTCGAGGTCGAGCTCACCTGGGATCCGCCGTGGACTCCCGAAAAGATGTCCGAGGACGCGAAATTCATCCTCGGGTTCGGTTGACGCGACCCCTAACAGTTCGCTAACGAAACCTTACCGGTGGATTCACACGGGTCTGAGACTATGCCTGCGGTGACTCAGTGCGAGGGGAGCTGCATCGCTCCCTCCTTATGCGCCGCGCGGCCCCCTCGCATGCTTCCTCTCCGCTAAACGAGGCGGGCCCCAGGGTCCGCCTCGTTCCTTTCCCGCCCTCGATCAGGCCGGGATCTCGAGCACGACCTTGCCGAGCTGCTCTCCGGCTTCGAGGTACTCATGGGCGGCGCGCGCCTCTTCGAGCGGGAAGACGCGGTCGACGACGGGACGCGCGCGGCCGCTCGCGATCAGCTCGTAGGCTCCTTCGAAATCGGACTTCGTCCCCATGGTCGAGCCGAAGATGGTCAGCTGCTTCCACCAGACCCGATGGAGTGCCGCCGGCGGATTCGGGCCGCTCGTCGCGCCGCAGACCGTGATCCGTCCGCCGGGACGCGCCGCCTGGAGCGTTCGTTGCCAGGTTGCCTCTCCGACGTGCTCGATGACGATGTCCGCGCCCGGGCCTCCGGTCGCTCCCTTCACCGCCTCGACGACGTCGCCTGTCGCGTGGTTGACCGTGGCGTCGGCGCCGAGCTCGCGAGCGCGCTCGAGCTTGGCGTCGCTCGAGGAGGTGACGATCGCTCGCGCCCCGAGCGCCTTTGCGATCTGGAGGCCGGCGGTTGCGACACCGCTTCCGATCCCCCAGAGCAGCACCCATTCGTCCGGCTGGAGGGCCGCCTTCGTCACCAGCATCCGGTAGGCGGTCTCGAAGACGAGCGGAAAGGCGGCCGCCTCCTCGAAGGTGAGATCGTCGGGAATGGGATAGACGTTCTCCTCCGGCACGGCGACCAGCTCGGCGTGCGTGCCGTCCATGTGCTCTCCGATGACGGTGATCCGGCCGTCGCCGTGGTCTAGGCCCGGATTGATCACGACCCGTTCTCCGTTGTCGAGCGTTCCGGCTCCGTCCGCGCCGAGGATCCTCGGCTTGGGGACGGAGGGCAGGCCCTTCCTGATCCAGAGGTCGAGGTGGTTCAGCGAGGCGGCGCGCAGGTGCACGAGCACTTCTCCGGGACCTGGCGTGGGGTCCGGGGCCTCCTCGTAGCGCAGGACCTCAGGCCCGCCGTCCTCGTGGATCCTGATCGCCTTCACCGTGGCCGATCGTAACCGGGCGGTTGCAGTGCCGTCCGATCAGTTCTCTATTCTGGCAACATGATGACTCAGGAGGTGAGGCCGGCGGGCACTATACGGGTGTGAAGACAATCGAACTGGAGCGGCTGGCCGAGGGACTCGGGCTCGATGTCGTCGGGGCCGCGCCGGCTGCGCCCTACGAGGAGACCGAACATCACATTCGCGAGCGCCGCGCGCGCGGACTGTTCGCGGAGATGAAGTTCACGGTGGCGCAGCCGGAAGTCTCGTGCCATCCCGAGCAGCTGTTCGCCGGCGCCCGCACCGTCATCTCGACGGCGCTCTGCTACTACGCGCCCGGGCCGGAATCCAGGGCCGGCGAGGGACGGCTGGCGCGATATACGTGGAGCGACCGCTACGCGGAGCTGCGGGAGAAGCTGGACGCTCTCGGACAGCGGCTGGGCGGCGAGTACCGCGTGCTGGTGGACGAGAATCAGCAT
Organism: Actinomycetota bacterium; assembly: GCA_013816275.1. Classification (GTDB taxonomy): domain Bacteria; phylum Actinomycetota; class Thermoleophilia; order Gaiellales; family Gaiellaceae; genus JACDER01. Next base: position 2,376 of record JACDER010000186.1, read on the forward strand.
GTGGACCGCGAGGCGGCGGCGCGTTCGGGAGTCGGCTTCTACGGCAAGAACACGCTGCTGATCACGAAGAGCCACGGATCGTGGGTGGTCCTCGGGACGCTGGTCACCGACGCTGAGATCGGGCCGACCCCACCTCTCGACCTCGACTGCGGCTCGTGCCGGATCTGCATCGACGCGTGTCCGACCGGCGCGCTCGATGAGCCGGGCACGCTCGATTCGACCAAGTGCCTCTCGTACTGGACGCAGTCGCCGCGCACGATCCCGGAGGAGTACCGGGCCGAGATGGGCGAGATGGTCTACGGCTGCGACATCTGCCAGGACGTCTGCCCGTGGAATCGCGGGGTCGAGAAGCGCCGCACCGGCGAGGCGCCACCGCCGGACGCCGAGCCGACGGTGTCCCTGGTCGAGTGGCTCGAGGCCGAAGGCGAGGAGCTCGTTAAGCGCTACGACCGGCTCTACGTGCCGAGGAACGATCCGCGCCACCTCAAGCGGAACGCGCTCATCGCGCTCGGGAACTCAGGCGGGCCGGAACACCGCGCGGCGATCGAGCCGTTCCTGGGAGATCCGGACCTCGGCGAGTACGCCGGCTGGGCGCTCGCGCGCCTAGCGCGAGGTCGTGACGCGTAGGCGTGAGACCCCGAGCTCGCGTGCGAGCTCGCGCGCTCGCTCGGCGATCCGCTGCCGCAGGTCGGGCGGCTCTAGCACGGTCGCCTCGCCGCGGAACGAGAAGATCTGGCCGACGAGCCACTCGGGGCTTCCGACCTGGGTGTCTCCCAGTGCGGCGCTGTCCTTGAGCGGGAGGACATGCCTCGGATCCCGCTCGACTTCCCAGCGCGCGATCTCGGGCGAGTACCAGATCCGGGCCCGGCGGGCATCGCGCAGGCGCGTGGGCTCGAAGCCCTCGCGCGGCTCGAACGTTTCCCTCGCCATGGCAGCCCGGCGCATCCGATCGATCCGGAAGCTCCGCTCGCCGTCGGAGGTCCGGTCGTACGTGTGCACGTACCAGTAGGGCAGCCGTCGCTCCAGGGCGTAGGGCTCGACGAGTCGCGTGGACGGCGTCTCCTCGCCCTCCTTGAGGTACTCGAGCTCGACCAGGCGGCGCTGCCTGATCGCCTCTGTGAGTGTCCGAACGAGCCGTTCCTCGTCCGATCCGCCACTCGTCTCCGGAGTCTGCGCGAGCTCGAACTCGCCGAACGTTTCCTCCAGCTTGCGCCGCACCCGGTCGAGAGGAGTGTGCGCGTCTGCGGCGATCATCGGCCCGACGAACTCGAGTGCCAGGCGGATCGCGCGCGCCTCCAGCGGGGTCAGCCGCGGAGGCCACCGGAAGGAGTCGCCCCAGAGCTCCTTGTCCACCCGCACCTTGTCACCGTCGAGCTCGGCGTAGACCGCGTAGCAGCCGCCGCCGAAGTTGACGAGGTTCAGCAGGGACAGATGCTCCTGTAGCTGGTCTTCGGGGATATGGAAGCGCTCGACGAGCTCGGACGCGTCGATCACAGCCCGCTTCTCGTCGCCGCACCGCGAGAGGAGGTGGGCAAGCAGCGACTGGAGAACCGCGAATCGCTCCGGGGCGACAGGCCCAGGGAGCCGCTCACCCGCGGCG
>JACDER010000187.1 GCA_013816275.1 Actinomycetota bacterium
CGCGCGCCGCACGACCGGCGAGCCCTTGACGATCGCGAGCCGGTCCGGGGTGAAGACGAGCGCCGCCACCTCGCCGCGGAGCTGCTCGGCGGCGCGGAGCGGCGCGCCGTTCACCTTCGCGCGCTTGCCCGCTTTCAGCTGGAGCGTGACCTCGAGCTCGACCGGCGCGCCTCCGCGTTCGCCCCGCAGCGCGATCCGGCCGGCGTCCGCTCCGATGCGGAGCACCTCCGCGTCGCTGCGAGTACGGGGGGAGAACCCCTGCGAGCCTACGTGCACCGCCTCCAGCAGGTTCGTCTTGCCGACGCCGTTCGGTCCGACGATCAGGACCAGGCCGGGCTCGAGGTCGAGATCGAGCCGCTCGTACGAGCGTATCCGGGCCAGCGAGAGGTTACGGAGAAGAACGTCAGCCCGCCAGCCTGATCGGCATGATCAGGTACTGGAAGTCGTCCTCTTCCGAGCGGATGAGGCCGGGGCGGAGCGGGCTGATCAGCTTCAGCTCGATCTCGTCGGCCTCCACTGACTCGATTCCGTCGCGCAGGAACTCGGCGTTGAAGCCGATCTCCAGCGCCTCGCCCGCGAAGGGTGCCGGCATCGTCTCGCGGGCCTCGCCGAGATCCTGCGCCTGGACGGAGACGGTCAGCTCGCCTTCGGCGAAGCGCAGCCGCAGCGGCAGGTTCCGCTGCGCCATCACCGCAATCCGCCGCACGACGTCCAGCAGCTCGCCGCGCGCGAGCTTGACCTGATGCTCGAACTGCTCCGGGATGAGCTGCCGGTAGTCCGGGAACTGGCCGTCGATGCGCCGCGTGGTCAGCAGCACGTCTCCGGCCCGGAAGACGACGTGGTTCTCGTGCACGCCGAGATCGATCGTGCCCTGGGCGCCTGCGATGCGGGCCAGCTCGGTCAGGGCGCGAGCAGGAACGATCGCCTCGAGCTCCGGAACCTGGCCTTCGATCGCGGTCTCCTTGACCGCCAGGCGATACGAGTCGGTCGCCGCCATCACAAGCTTCCCCTCGCCGAAGCGAACCAGGACGCCGGTCAGCACAGGGCGCGACTCGTCCCGCGAGGCAGAGCGCCCGACGCGGGTGATCGTCTCGAGGAGCGCCTCACGAGGAACGCCGAAGGTCTGCGCGGCGTCGACCTCGGGCAGGCGCGGAAAGTCCTCGGCCGAGTGGGTGTGCAGTGAGTAGCTGGCCGAGCCGGAGACCACCGAGACGCGCCCCTCCTCCGGGGAATGCGCGATCTCGACTTCGTCGGCCGGCAGGAGACGAGCGATCTCGACGAAGAGCCGCCCCGGAACGACCACGGTCCCAGGCTCTGCGATCTCCGCATCAAGCGAGGACCGCAGCGAGAGCTCCATGTCGGTTGCCGCGAGCTCGAGGTTTCCGTCGCTCGCCTGGAGCCAGATGCCCGAGAGGATCTGCACCGTCGGTCGCATCGAAACTGCTCTCGAGACAACTGCGAGCTTCTCGACGAGCTCGGCGCGCGAACAGGTGAGCCTGAGCCCCGAGCCGACCGCTGTTTCTACTTGATTCATTACTTAAAACTCCTTAGTACTAGTAATAGGGGCTGTGGACGACGGGGGAAACGCCCGTACTCGCCTCCGCCACCGGGATTGTGCCTGGGGAGAAACGATGCTGCTTGTCCACGGGACCAACAGAGCGGAACGCGGCGAAGAGTTATCAACGGGGATGCTTGATTCGCGCAGTCAACTCTTGCACGAGGTTGTACACAGACCTGTCCTCCTTGATCAGCCGCGCGATCTTGGACGTGGCGTGAATCACCGTCGTGTGGTCTCGCCCTCCGAACTCGCGCCCGATCTTCGGCAGCGATGCGTCGGTGAGCTCGCGTGACAGGTACATCGCGACCTGTCGCGGATAGACGATGTTCTGGGAGCGGCGGTCGCCGCACAGCTGCTTGCGGTTGAGCCCGAAGCGCTGTGAGACAAGCTCCTGGATCCGGTCGATCGACACCTGGCCCGAATCCCCCTGTGGAAAGACGTCTTGCAGGACGTCCTGCGCGAGCTCGACCGTGATCGGCCGGCCGGTGAGCGAGGAGAAGGCGACGACACGGGTGAGCGCGCCCTCGAGCTCCCGGATGTTGGACGAGATCCTGCTCGCGATGAAGGTGAGGATCTGTGGATCGGGGATGTGCGTGCCGTCCGTCTTCACCTTCTTGCGCAGGATCGCGATCCGCGTCTCGAGGTCGGGCGGCTGGATGTCCGTGATCAGGCCCCATTCGAACCGCGATCGCAGCCGCTCCTCGAGCGTCGGGAACGACCGCGGAGGGCGGTCGGAGGAGATGACGATCTGCCGCCCCGCCTCGTAGAGCGAGTTGAAGGTGTGGAAGAACTCTTCCTGGATCGACTCCTTGTGTTCGAAGAACTGGATGTCGTCGATCAGGAGCAGGTCGTACGTGCGGTAGCGCTGCTTGAACCCCTCGATCCGCTTGTCGCGCAGCGAGTTGATGAAGTTGTTCATGAACGTCTCGCTGGTGACGTAGTGGACGGTGAGGCCCCCCGAGTGCTCGGCGATGTACTGGGAGATGGCCTGGAGGAGGTGCGTCTTCCCGAGCCCCGTCCCGCCGTAGATGAAGAGCGGGTTGTACGCCTGCGCCGGCGCCTCGGCAACGGCGAGCGCCGCGGCGTGGGCGAAGCGGTTCGAGGAGCCGATGACGAAGGAGTCGAAGGTGTATTTCGGGTTGAGGTCCGTGTAGACGGGCTTCGGCTTCTCGAGCGGCTCGCTCCGCGGCTGCACGCGCGGGCGCCGGCGGACGGTCAGCACGATCTCGAGCTCCTTGCCCGTCGCCTCACGGACGGCCGCCCGGATCAGCTCCAGGAAATGACCGCCGATCCACGCCTTCGCGAAGTCGTTCGGAGCGGCGATGGTGAAGGTGTCGTCGGAGAGCTCGATCCCTCGAGCTTCCCCGAACCAGGTCTGGTAGGTCGTCTCGTTGAGCGCCTGCTTCAGGCGCGCCGCGACTTCGCGCCAGAGGCTCTGGGCAGTCAGCTCGAGTTGGCGCTCCATCCCCCTCCGTGATCTCCTCTGGGCCAGCGTGCGGAGCGGCGATAGTACCACCCTGCCGCGCCCCGCTCAATGTCGACAGTCGAACGCTCTGTGTACGCGAAACTCTACGATTTGCAGGGGTTTATTCACACTTCACATTTCTTTCCACAGACTGTGGACAGAGTGGGTACAACTCTCTTCCCGTGGTTGATAGGCAGGGCTGGCGACCCCTCATGGCTGTGGAAAACGAGGACTTTCACAACTTGTCTATACTGATTCGGCGCCGCCTGCTGCGGCGCGTCTTTCTGTCTCCATTCGTCTCTCATGAAGCGGACCTATCAGCCGAATGTGCGCCGCCGGAAGCGCAAGCACGGGTTTCGTGCCCGCATGTCCACGCGCGCAGGAAGAGCGATTCTGAAGCGCCGTCGCGCGAAGGGCCGGAAGCGGCTGTCGGCCTGACGGCCGGTGTGAGGACACGCTCGTGCAGCGCCGGCACCGGCTCTCACGCTCCCGGGACTTCGACGCTGTCTACCGGCACGGCCGCTCCGTCTCTACGCGCTATCTGGTCCTGTACTGGTTCGAGCGCGAGGCCGGCGACGAGAACGCGCCGCGCCTGGGAGTGGCGGTGCCGAAGAAGATCGGCGGCTCGGTGATCCGGAACCGGATCAAGCGCAGGCTCCGCGAGGCCTGGGCGCAGCTCCCCGAGGAGGCGCCGGCCCGGAACGACTACGTGCTCGTCGTCCGCCCCGGTCTTCCGGAAGCCGTCGAGACCCGGGGCTTCGACTGGCTGGAGGAAAGGCTCGGCGAGGTTCTGCAAAAGGCCCAGCTGTGAGGTACGCGGGGATCGCAGTCGTCTACGCCTACCGCTGGCTGATCAGCCCGCTGCTTCCGGCCGGATCCTGCAAGTTTCACCCCAGCTGTTCCGAATATGCGATCGAGGCCATGAAGAAGTACGGCCTCCTACAC
>JACDER010000014.1 GCA_013816275.1 Actinomycetota bacterium
CCGCCCCGATCGCGCGAGCGACCAGCGAACGGTCCCCCGCGGCTCGAGCGCGACCAGTTCGTGCGGGCCGACGGCGGTGACGAAGCGGCCATGCGGCGACCACGAGGCATCCCGGTAGTGGCCGAGCAGCCTGCGGCCGCCGCCGGGCTTGATGATCCAGGGCCCGCGGGCCGAGTTGACGAGCAGTTGCCCCGGAGCCGGAAGCGAGAACAGCGCCTGCTTGTAGACGGGCCGGGTCTTCTCCTTTGTGCGGCCGATCGCGTCCCGGATCGCGTTCAGCACCGGTGGGTTCACGACCGCGCCGATCACCGCCAGCACGGCGGCGAGGACGAGCAGCGGACGGACGAGCTGCGGCCGGCGTCGCGCCGGTTCGCGCTCCTGGAAGGCGGCCAGGGTGATCGCCCAGGCTCTCCGCTCGGCGCCGATCTCGTCCGGCGGCTTAAGCTGGAGAAGAGCGCGCCGCAGCTCGCGGTCAGTCATCGTCGTCCTCCGGCAGCTCCTCGCGCAACTGGTCGAGCCCGCGGCGCAAGCGCGAGTTCACCGTTCCGCGCGGCAGCTCGAGCAGCTCCGCGATCTCGCCGGGCGTGTACTCGAGCAGATGGCGCAGCACGATCACGGCGCGATGCTCGGGTGAGAGAGCGGCGAGAGCGGCCGCCGTCGGCTCGGAGTAAGCGTCGCTTCCGGACTGTGTCCGGGCGGCCCGTTCCTCCAGGGCGTCCCCGCCGACCTCGGCGCGGAGCATGCGCGCCCGGGCCCAGTCGATCGCGCGGTTGACGACGATCCGATGCAGCCAGGGACCGAACGGACGGCGGCGATCGAAACGGTCGAGCGTTCGGATCGCGGCGAGGAAGGCCTCCTGCGCGATGTCCTCCGCGGCGGCCGCGTCCTGCACGACGAGGAACGCGGCCCGGTGTGCCCGGGGCCAGTGCTCGCGGAACAGCGCTTCGAGATCCGGAACGGATCCTGCCTGCGCCCCACGAATCCAGGAGGCTTCTCCACCCCAGAGCCTCGCCATCGCGCGCCGACTATACGAGGGGCGTGAGGAATCAGGTCCATGTCGGGATATACGGTCGTGACCCTGCGCGGAGTCCGACGGACCTCCCGGCCCCCGGCGCGCGTACCAGAGACAAGCGAATCAGGGAGGAGAATCATGCGCATCAGTCGTCTCACAGCCGTTTTCTTCGTCCTCGCAGCCGCCGGCGCGACCTACGCGTACGCCGACGGGGGCGGGAAGGGGTTCTCGGGCACGGGCGTGGCGATCACCTCACGCGACGGCCGGCTGATGTACGTGACGCAGACGCGTCCGAAGCGCGGCGTCACGATCGTGAGGATCATGCGAGGCGGCCGTACGACGCGGAGCATCAGCCTGCGCGGTGGCTACGGCGTCCCCATGGTCGCCGCCGACAGATCCACGGAGGGCCTGTCCCACGACGGTCGAACGCTCGTGCTCGAGGCAGAGACGCCCGGGAGGTTCGCGGTCCTCGACGCGCAAACGCTCGCCGTTCGGGAGATCGTCCGCCTGCCCGTGCAGTTCACCTACGACGCGCTGTCGCCGAGGGGCAAGACCCTCTACCTGATCCAGCACGTCTACGCGCGGAACTCGAACGCGAACCGCTACTACGTGCGTGCCTACGACCTGGTGCGCCACCGGCTGCTGAAGAAGATCGTCTTCGACCGCCGCGAGAACTGGGGCCTGATGAGCGGCTCACCGGTCACGCGCGCGACCAGCGCCAGCGGCAAGTGGGTCTACACGCTCTATTCCCGGCCCGGCGGCAGCCCGTTCGTCCACGCGCTCGATGCCGTCAACCGACGCGCCGTTTGCGTCGACCTGCCCTGGCGGGGATCGCAGACGCAGGTCTTCCGGATGAAGCTGAAGCTGAACGGCACGAATCTCGTCATCAATGCCGACTGGGCGACGCGGCACGTCGCCGTCATCGACACCAAGACGTTCCGCGTTACGTCGTAACGGCCGCCGCTCCGGCTTCGGTCGCGTCCGCGATCTCGCGGACGACCTCGACGATGTCTCGATTCGCGTTGAACACCCGCCGCTGGCGATGGGCGCCGTTTCCGCGCGCGAGGATGTCGTTGATCCCTTCCAGCTCGCGCTCGCCGCCGAGGTCCTGCGCGTGGGCAGCGAGATCGCGCAGGTTCCGGCGGATGAGCTCAGCGACCGGCACGCGGTTCCGCCGTCCCGTAGCGAGGTCCATGACCGGGGCCTCCAGCCCGTAGCGGGCCGCCAGCCACTTGTTCTCGGTGGTGAGGATCCGGTGATACGAGGGGATCTCGAGCCCCTCGTCGAAGCGCTCCGAGTAGAGCTTGACGAGCGCCTGGCAATAGGCCGTGATCGCCACGGCGTCCTCGACCCGCGTGACCGCGTCGCAGATCCGGATCTCGACCGTCCCCAGCCGCGGATGCAGGCGGACGTCCCACCAGATGTGCGTGTAGTCGGCGATGCAGCCGGTCCGCTCGAGGTGCCCGACCACCTCGGCGTAATCCGCATAGTCGGCGAAGCGAGGCGGCGGGCCTGATCGCGGAAATGCCGCGAAGACCATCTGGCGGCTGGAGGCCAGGCCCGTGGGCTCCCCGCGCCAGAACGGCGAGCTGGCCGAGAGCGCCAGCAGCGACGCGATGTCGTTCAGCAGGCCGTTGACGATTTGCACCGCCTTCTCCGGCCCGTCGACCGCGACGTGCACGTGCATCCCGAAGATCAGCTCCCGGCGGGCGATGTACTGGAGCTGGTCGACGAGGTTGCGGTACCGGTCGCGCGCGGTGATCCGCTGTCGCTCGAACAGGCTGAACGGGTGCGTTCCCGCCGAGCCGACGCGGAGCCCCTTGTCGTGCGCGACCTCGCACACGGTGCGACGCAGGATCTTGAGCGCCTCCGCCACGTCGCCGACCGTGCGACAGACAGGCGTCGCGATCTCGACGGTGGATTGCATCAGCTCCGCGTTGATGCGCGACTCGTGCTCGTGCCCGGACAGCGCCTCCAGGACGGTGTCGATGTGCTGGACGAGGTCGAAGGTCTCGCCGTCGAGCAGCATGTACTCCTCCTCGACGCCGAGCGTGTACGGCTCGCCCGAGCCGAACTTGTGCTCGAGCACGCTTCCCGCGTGGAGGCCCTCCACGCCCGTGATCGAAGGCGGATACGCCTGTTTCATGTAGCCCGAACCATAGGCCGATCTGCCCCGCCGACAAAACGCCGCAGGATCAGCACGATCGGGATCCCGAGCACGATCGTCGCCTCCATCTTCGCCACGATCTGGCCCTCGATGAACGCGAGCGAGCCGAATGCGATCGCGAGGAAGACCAGGCTGTCGAGCGGCGTCGAGATCGCGTTGGTGGTCACCACGCGGACCGCATCGGGAACGCGCCCCCGCATCCAGGCCCCGAGCCCGTTGTCGATCGTCTCGGACACCGCGAAGGCGGCGAGGCTGCCGAGCACGATCTTCCAAGTCCCGGCCAGGAAGCCGAAGTCGCTCGGGCCGACGCCGCGCATCGCATCCACGATCGCGATCCAGGCCGCGAGGAGGCCCGAGGCGAGAAAACCCATCGCGATCATGATCTGGGCGTTCAACCAGCCCTCGCGGCGGGTCGGTGCGGTGTGATGCGCGATCTCGATCAGCGCGAGCGCGAGCCCGATCAGATAGGTGCCGCCGGGAGCGCTCAGTCCCTGCCACGGGAGCTCGACGATCTTGTTCGCGCCGATCTGCGCCGACAGGACGACGGCCACGTAGAGCCCGGTCAGAATCGCGAGGCGGGCGCCGATCATTAGTCCTGGATGATCGCGTCGGCTTCGATCTCGACCAGGAAGCTCGGATCGAGGAGGCCCGTGATCACGAGCATCGCGCTCGCCGGGCGGATCTCTCCGAAGACCTCGCCGTGTGCCCGCCCGATCTCTTCCCAATCATCCGCGGAGGTGATGTAGACGCGCGTTCGCACGACGTCCTCCGGTCGTGCGCCCAGCTCGGCGAGAGCAGCGACGATGATCTCCAAGCACCGCCTCGCCTGGCCATACGCGTCCGAAGGGGGCGGAGCGCCGTCGGGCATGACCGCGGCCGTTCCCGAGACGTGAATCTGGTCGCCCACCCGGACGGCGCGCGAGTAGCCGACCGCCGGCGCCCACGGCGAGACCGCCGGAACGACCTGCCGCTCCGTCATGACAGGCGCTCTGCCAGGTACTTCAGCGCCAGGGGGTAGCGGTATTCGATCGACATGTGGGTCGCGTCGAAGAGCTCGAAGTACACGTCGGTGATGGCGGCGGCCTCGAGCGCGCGACGGAAGGCCTCGGCCCCGAGGTCGAGATAGAACTCGTCGCGCTTGCCCGCGTCGATGTAGATCGCCTTCTGGGCGCGGAGCGCGTCGGCGTAGCGCGGGACCATCCGAACCGGGTCCCAGGCGAGCCACCGCTCCCACACCTCGGGGATCAGCTCGCCGGTCGCCGCGTCGAACGGCAGCGTGACGGTGCCGTCCTCCTCCGCCGAGTAGCACGCAGCCATCGTGTAGCTGTTGATCAGGTGGAAGTCGCTCCGCTTCGAGAAGGCCGGGCGCGAGCGGAAGTCCTCGAAGAACTTCTCGAACGAGCCGTCGTACTCGTCGCGGAGCGCCCGCGCGTCCTCGCGGAACTCCGGCTGGTAGCAGACCTCGAAGAGCGCGTCGCCCGCGTGCGTGGCTAGACCGCCGAACAGGTCGGGCCGGAGCATGGGCGTGACCATCGCGCCGTAGCCGCCGCTCGACTTCCCGGCGATGCCCCGGTGCTCCGGGCCGGCGAGCGTCCGGTAGCTCGCGTCCACCCACGGGACGACCTCGTCGCACAGATACGTGTGGTAGCGGCCGGTCCCGGGTGAGTCGAGGAACTGGCTGCCCCCGAGGGACGTCCAGCAGTCGACGTAGACGACGATGCAGGGCGGAACGTCCCCGCCCGCGAACAGGTCGTCGGCGAGCTCGGGGAAGTTCTTGCGGAAGGGGGAGCGGTTCCGCCACATGTCGATCTGGCCGGTCATGCCCTGGATCGCGTAGATGCTCGGATAGCCGCGCTCTGGCTCGTCGTCGTAGCCGGGCGGGACGTAGACCCAGAGCGGACGTTGGTGCGGGTCGCCGAGCGGATTGCCCTTCAGGACCTCGCTCTCGAACAGGTGCTCGTCGAGGCGCCCCTGGAAGTCGTGGGACCACGGCTCCATGCGCCTAGTATCGCCGCCGTGGATGCGCTTCGTCAGATCGAAGGCTGGGGGGGCGAGCATGCGGCGGCAGCCGTCCTCGCGCCGGAACGCGTCGTCGCGCGGCACGGCGCGGGCAGCCACGTCTACCGCTGGGCGTCCGTCACGAAGCCGGTGACCGCGCTCGCAGTCCTCGTCGCCGCCGAGGAGGGCACCGTTGACCTCGACGAGCCCGCCGGGCCTCCGGGATCGACCGTGCGGCATCTGCTCTCTCACGCCTCCGGGCTTCCGTTCGAAGGCACCTCGCCGATCGCGCGGCCGGGAGAGAGGCGGATCTATTCGAACGCCGGCTTCGACGCCCTCGGCGAGCACCTCGCCAAACGGGCCGAGATGCCGTTCTCCGATTACCTCTCGGCCGCTGTGCTCGAGCCGCTCGGGATGAGCGCCGAGCTTCGCGGCTCCGCCGGTGCGGGCCTGTGGGGGACGCTCGACGACCTGATCCGGCTCGGCGGAGAGCTCCTCGTGCCGACCCTGATCGCGCCCGAGACGTTCGAGGAGGCAACCACGGTCGCGTTCCCCGGCCTCTTCGGGGTCCTCCCCGATTTCGGCCGCTTCGAGCCGAACGACTGGGGACTCGGCGTCGAGCTCAGGGACGGAAAGGAGCCGCACTGGACGGGCTCCAGGAACTCATCGCGCACCTTCGGGCACTTCGGTGGAGCGGGGACGTTCCTGTGGGTCGATCCGGAGCGCAACCTCGCGCTCGCGTGCCTCACCGACCGCGAGTTCGGCGACTGGGCGAAGGACGCCTGGCCGCGCCTCTCCGACGCCGTCCTCCGTGACGCGGTATAAACGCGCGCCGTGGTCCGTCTCGTCCCGCAGCGCACCGAATTCTTCGAGCTCTACCGGCAGGCAGGAGCGAACGCCGTCGCGATCGCCCGCCTGCTCGTCCAGCTGCTCGAGCGCTATCCCGATGTCGAGGGGCTGAGCTGGGACATCAAGGAGCTGGAGCACGAGGGCGACCGCCTCACGTATGACGTCGTCGACCTGCTCAACCGCACGTTCGTAACTCCCTTCGACCGTGACGACATGTACCGCCTCGCAGGTGCGCTCGACGACATCTGCGACCACATCGACGAGGCCTCGGGCAACCTTCTCGATTACGGAATCGAGGCGGTCCGGCCGAAGGCGAAGGAGCAAGGCCAGGTGGTGCTCAGGGCGGCCGAGAAGATCGAGGAGGCGGTCAGTCTCCTCGAGGGCTTCAAGGACCCGCGGCGGCAGCTTGCCGCGCTCCGTGAGCTGGAGGACGAGGGAGACCGGCTGAACCGGGAGGCCGTCTCGGAGCTCTTCCATTCGGGCGAGGAGGCGATCTCAGTACTCCGCTGGAAGGAGATCCACGAGCATCTCGAGGAGGCGGTCGACGCTTGCGAGAACGCGGCCGACGTTCTCGAGGCGATCTTCGTCAAGAACCGTTGAGCAGCACCTTCCTCGTCGTCGTGGTGGTCGTGGTCGCGCTTGGCTTCGACTTCACGAACGGCTTCCACGACACCGCCAACGCCGTCGCGACGTCCGTCTCGACCCGCGCGCTCACCCCGAGGATGGCCGTGCTGATCGCGGCCGTCGCGAACCTCGCCGGGGCGTTCGTCACGACCGCCGTCGCGAAGACAGTTGGGAAGGGGATCATCGACACGGGGCTGGCCACGGACAAGACCGTGCTCGCGGCGCTGATCGGCGCGATCGTGTGGAACCTGATCACCTGGTGGCTGGGTCTGCCTTCGAGCTCCTCTCACGCGCTGATCGGCGGGCTCGTCGGGGCCGCGCTCGTCCAGTCCGGCTCCGCGGGCGTCCAGTGGCACGGCCTCGCTCACAGCATCATCCTGCCGGCACTCTTCGCCCCCGTGATCGCGTTCGTCGCCGCGTTCGGGCTCCTGCTCGGGATCTTCTGGGTCTTCTTCCGGGTCACGGTTGGGGCGGCGAACCGGACCTTCCGGCTGGGCCAGCTGGCTTCGGGGACGTTCGTGGCCTTCACGCACGGCGCCAACGATGCCCAGAAGACGATGGGCGTGATCGCGCTCGCGCTCTTCACGAGCGGGACGATCGACCACTTCTACATCCCGACCTGGGTCAAGATCGCCGCCGGGGTGGCGATCGGCGCGGGCACCTACGTCGGAGGCTGGCGGATCATGAGGACGCTCGGCCAGCGCATCTTCGACATCGAGCCCGCGAGCGGCTTCGCGGCGCAGACGTCCGCCGGCGCGACGATCTACTTGGCGACCCACCTCGGGTATCCGCTGTCGACCACTCATGTGATCTCGGGCGCCGTCATGGGGGCGGGTGCGACGAAGCGCTTCTCCGCCGTCCGCTGGGGCGTTGCAGGCAACATCGTGACCGCCTGGATCCTCACGATTCCGGCAGCGGGCCTCATGGCGGCCGCCTGCTACTGGCCCGTGCAGTGGATCTTCTAGCCCCTAGGAACGTTCGACCGGATGCGAGGCGTCCGTGAACTCGCGGAACTCGCCGGTGACCAGGTAGGCGACCTGCTCTCCGATGTCCACGGCGTGGTCGCCGATCCGCTCCAGACAGCGGGAGACCACGATCATCCGGAGCCCCCATTCGGTCCGGGCCGGGTCGGGCCCGAGCTCGAGCACCTGACGGACGACGCGGCGGTTGGCCCGGTCGATCAGCTCGTCCAGGTCGACCAGCGAAGAGGCCTCCTCGAGGTCGCGGTTGACGAAGGCGTCCAGAGCGACCCTGATCATCTCCTCCGCTCGGGAGCCCATCTCCTCGAAGGCCTGGATCATCCGCGGCTCTGGTTCCACGTTCGCGACGAGCTTCGTCAACTTCGCGATCGTGACGCAGTAGTCCGCCATTCGCTCGAGATGGAGGTTCGTGTGCAGCATGGCGAGCACGAGTCGCAGATCGACCGCGACCGGAGTCTGGCGCGCCAGCAGCACCTCGATTCCCTGTTCGATCGAGATGTACCGACGGTCGATCTCATCGTCGAAGGCGATGACCTCGTCCGCGAGCTCAGCGTCGGCTTCCCGCAGCGCATTGAGCGCGCCGCGGAGCGCGCGCAGCACGAGCTGGCCTTCCTCGAGCAGGTTCGCGTTGATCGAGTCGAGATCTTCCTGGAGCGTGATCCTCATCCGAACCTGCCCGTGACGTAGTCCTCTGTCCGCTTGTCGGACGGCTGCGTGAAGATCTTCTCGGTCGCGTCGTACTCGACCAGGAGTCCGGTGCGGGCCCCGTCGGGAAGGACGTCGAGGCTGAAGAACGCGGTCAGGTCGGCGACGCGTGCCGCCTGCTGCATGTTGTGCGTGACGATCACGATCGTGTAGTCCCGCTTCAGCGTGTGCATCAGGTCCTCGATCCGGGAGGTCGCGATCGGGTCGAGCGAGGACGCGGGCTCGTCCATCAGCAGCACCTCGGGCTCGACCGCGAGCGCGCGCGCGATGCAGAGGCGCTGCTGCTGCCCTCCCGAAAGGCCGAGCGCGCTCTTCTTCAGCCGGTGCCGGACGTCGTCCCAGAGCGCCGCCTGCTCGAGTGCGTGCTGGACGCGGTCCTTGAGGTTGTCCTTCATCCCGAGCACGCGCAGTCCCCAGGCGACGTTGTCGAAGATCGATTTCGGAAACGGGTTGGGTCGCTGGAAGACCATCCCGATCTTCCGGCGCACCTGGACGGGGTCGACGCGCGACGCGTACAGGTCCTGCCCGTGATACAGGACATCTCCCTCGACCTTCGCGCTCGGGACGAGGTCGTTCATCCGGTTCAGCGTGCGGATGAACGTGCTCTTGCCGCACCCCGAAGGCCCGATGATCGCCGTGACCATGTTGCGGTAGATCTCGAACGACACGTCCTTGACCGCCGGCGTCTTCCCGTAGGAGACGGACAGGTTCCGGATGTCGAACACGGTCTCCCGCGCGGCCGTCACCGGCCGCCGCTCACGGGACTGCGCGATCTCGATGGGCGCCACGTTGAGGATCGTATCCCCGCTCATCCGGAGAGCTTCCTCCTGGCGCGGGCGAGGAAGAACTTGGAGGCGAGGCTGACGAGCAGGACGAAGAAGAGCAGCACGGCGCCGGTGGCCCATGCCTTCGTGTGAAAGGACGGATCGGGCTGCTCGGCGTACTGGAAGATCGTCAGCGGCATCGACTGGACGGGCTGGGTGGGATCCCAAGTGACCGTCGTCGCCGCGAGCGATGTGGTGAACAGGAGCGGCGCGGTCTCTCCTGCCACGCGGGCGACTGCCAGCGTCGTCCCGGTGAGGATCCCGCCCAGGCTGGTGGGCAGGATGATCCCGACGACGGTACGCCAGCGCGGAGCTCCGAGCGCGAGCCCCGCCTCGCGGTAGGAGGACGGCACCAGCCGCAGGACCTCCTGGGTCGAGCGCGCGATGAGGGGCAGGGCGATGATCGCGAGCGCGAGCGAGCCCGCGAGCGCGCTCTGGCCCTGGGCGAGGACCAGCGCGCTGAAGACGAAGATCCCGGTCACGATCGTCGGCAGTCCGTTGATCACGTCGAGTGCGAGCCGGACGACATTCGCTAGCCGGCGGGGAGCCAGCTCGCTGACGAAGATCGCACCGAGGACGCCGACGGGAACCGCGAACAGGGTCGCGAACGCCACCAGGATGACGCTCCCCACGATCGAGCTGAGAATCCCGCCCTGGGACTCGCCGAACGCGGAGAAGGACGGCGAGGTGGTGAAGAAGTTCGCGTTGAGGGCGGGCCAGCCGTTTCTGACCACGGAGACCACGACGATGACGAGCACTGCCACGGCAGTGGCGGAAGCGACGGTGGCCAGCCCCTCCATCACTCGGTTGACAATCCGCCGCCGCCGGACCCTGCCGTCGGTCAGAAAGAGCTGCTGCGCGCGAGGGTCGACGTCCGTCAACTTCCCCCCGTGTTCTGGAACTCGAATCGCCGGACGATCAACTGCGCTCCGAAGTTGACGACGAGCGAGAACACGAGCAGGATCGCGGCGAGGTAGAAGAGCGACGAGGCCTGCAGGTTCGACCCGTACCCCTGGTACTGCGCGGCGATGCGGCTCGCGAGCGTGTCACCGGTTCCGAAGAGCGAATTCGGGATCTGTGTCACGCTGCCGATCACCTGCGTGACTGCGATCGCCTCGCCGAGCGCGCGGCCGAGGCCGAGGATGACGGCGGCCGCGAGGCCCGGTCGCGTCGCGTGGAGCACGACACCGCGGACGACCTCCCAGCGCGTCGCGCCGAGCGCGCGCGCCCCGTCCTTCAGATCGGCGGGGACGCTCGCGAACAGCTCGCGTGCGACGCTGGCGATGATCGGCACGGCCATGATCGTCAGGATGATCGACGCGGTCAGGATTCCCTTCCCTCCGTTCGCGTTCGTGTCGCCGCTGAAGATGGGAAGCCAGCCGAGGAACGACTTGAGGAAGGGCTCCAGGTCGTGCTGCATGAAGGGGCCGAGAACGAGGATCCCCCAGAGCCCCAGGATGACGCTGGGGATCGCAGCCAGCATCTCCACCAGCGCGCCGATCGCGTCGCGAAGCACGCGCGGAGCCAGCTCGGTGAGATAGAGCGCGATTCCGATCGCGAGCGGTGCGGCGAAGAGGATCGCGATGAAGGACGTGACGGCGGTCCCCCAAATGAGGTCCAGCGCTCCGAACTGGTTCTTGACCGGGTTCCAGACCTCGTCGACGATGAACCCGAAGCCAAACTTGGAGAACGCGAGGCTGCTGCCGTCGAAGACCTTGTAGGCGATCCCGATGATCAGCGCGACCGCGCCGAGGCCGGCCGCCGCCGTGAGCCCGTACAGGACGCGGTCGCCGATCCGATCGCCGAAGCGCCGTCCGGCCGGGAACTCTGTCGGTACGACGCTCATCGCGACGGGCGCAGCCTAATAGCCGGGCCTGGTCGGTTGCGAGGTTTCACCACTTCGACACCAGAACTCAACCTCCCGGAGTCCCCCCGCGCAGTGAGGCCGGTGCATCCTCATTGCGACGTTGCACATCCATGGGACAGGAGAGGAGATTTAACGTGAGCAAGAGGATGTTCCTTGCGGCGCTGCTCGCACTCGGGGTTGCCGCCGCGCTCGTGGCGGGCACGGCCGGCGCGCGCTCGACAGTGAGCCTGAAGGGGGCGGGATCGTCGTTCGTCGCTCCTCTCGTCGGCCTCTGGTCGCAGAACTACAAGGCGGCGGAGGTCTCGTACAGCCCGATTGGCTCAGGCGGTGGGGTCAACGCGATCACCGCGAAGCAGGTGGACTTCGGCGCCAGCGACGCGCCGCTGACCCACGACCAGTTCGGGGCATGCCCCTGCGTCCAGATTCCGTGGGCACTGTCCGCGACGTCGGTGGCCTACAACATCCCGGGCGCGTCGCCGGGCCTCCGTATCACCGGCCCGATCATCGCGGACATCTACCTCGGGAAGATCGACTTCTGGGACAACGCCAAGATCAAGAAGATCAACCAGGGCAAGACCATCCCGCACGTCAAGATCACCCCGGTCTTCCGGTCGGACGCGAGCGGGACGACCTACAACTTCACCGACTATCTGTCCAAGGTCAGCAAGGAGTTCAAGAACAAGATCGGGAACGGGACCCAGGTCGACTTCGGCCACACGGGGATTGGCGCGCGTGGCAGCTCCGGCGTCGCCAACACGGTCAAGCAGACCCCCGGCGGCGTGACCTACGTCGACGTCGCCTACTCCCTGAAGAACCACATCAAGTTCTTCCGGGTGCAGAACGCGGCGAAGAAGTTCGTCACTCCTGGGATCCGCGCGATCCAGTCGGCGGCCTCCCTGGTCACAAAGGTGCCCGCGAACAACGAGATGCACATCGTCGACCCGCCGGCGAAGGGGAAGTACGTCAACGCCTATCCGATCTGCACGTTCACCTACGTGATCCTGCAGAAGAGCACCGGCGCCAACGCGGAGGCGGTCAAGTCGTTCGTGAAGTGGGCGCTGACGAAGGGGCAGACCGTCGAGGGAGCCCAGAAGCTCCTCTTCGTCCCCATTCCGAAGCTCGTGCAGACGAAGGCGCTCAAGACGCTCACCCAGGTTCACTAAGGTCCTCCCCGCGACGGAACGTG
>JACDER010000188.1:0-2090 GCA_013816275.1 Actinomycetota bacterium
CGGCTCGTCCTCGGCCGAGATGATCGCGCGCCGGTCCGCGTACTGAAAGCCGGGCGCGGCCGGATCACGATCGACGGCGATCACGAACAGGCCCCGGCGGCGCGCGGCGGCAAGCAGGCCGAGCTGCGCGGGGCCGGCTCCTAGGACGAGAAGACGCGCGCCTGAGTGCGCCCGATTGACTTCCACCAGGACTCATTGTCGCGATACCACGCGACGGTGCGCTCGAGCCCCTCCTCCAGCGGTGTCCGGGCGGTCCAGCCGAGCAGCCGCTTCGCCTTCTCCGTCGAGCCGACGTGCCGGTCGACCTGGCCGGGGCGCTCGGGCACGTGGGTCTTGAGAGAGGCCGGCTTTCCGAGCGCGTCGAGGACGAGGTCGGCGATGCGGTCGATCGAGACGTCCACGCCGGTCGCGACGTTGATCACCTCGCCGGCCACCAGCTCCGGATCGGCATCGATCGCCGCCACGATCGCCTCGGCGTCGTCCTCGACGTACAGCCAGTCGCGGGTCGCGTGGCCGTCGCCGTGGACGGTCAGCGGCTCGTCCTGGAGCGCCTGGGTGACGAACCGGGGCAGCGCCTTCTCGGGATGCTGGCGTGGGCCGTAGTTGTTGAACGGGCGGACGATCACGACCGGCAGGCCGTAGGTGACGAAGTACGCGTAGGCGAGCCGGTCGGCTCCGGCCTTGGTCGCCGCGTAGGGACTGCGCGGGTTGAGCGGGTGCTCCTCGTCCATCGGCGCCGACAGCGCGGTCCCGTAGACCTCGCTCGAGGAGATGAGGATGAAGCGGTCGACCGGGGTCTCGCGGATCGCGTCGAGGAGGATCTGCGTCCCCTCCACGTTCGTGGTCACGAACTCGCGCGCGCCCTCGGCGATCGACTTCTCGACGTGCGACTCGGCGGCCGCGTTGACGATCACGTCCACCCCGCCGACCACCTCGCGCACGAGCCCCGCGTCTCTGATGTCTCCCTCGACGATGGAAAGCCGGGGGTGGGAGACGAGGTCGGCGAGGTTCTCGAGGTTGCCCGCGTAGGTGAGCGCATCGAGCGACACGACCTCGTGCGGCGTTCGCTCGAGCAGGTGGCGGATGAAGTTGGAGGAGATGAAGCCCGCTCCTCCGGTGACGAGGATTCGCTTCAACCCAGCTCGCGGTCGACCGTGTAGATCGGCCTGCCTTCGACGTCCCTCTGGATCCGGGCCAGGTACTCGCCGATCAGCGCCAGGATGAAGCCCTGGATCCCGAGAACGAAGAGGACGGCCACGCCGCCGAAGAGCGGCCCTGGGAAGTTTGCGTTCGCGATCCAGTACCACAGCCCGTACGTGCCCAGACCGGCTGCGCCTGCGGAACAGACGAGGCCGAGGATCACTCCGATCCACTGGATCGGCTGCGGCCAGAACCCCGCGAGCACGTGGAGCCCGAGGCGAGTGAGGCGGAAGGGCGAGTAGCGCGAGGCGTCCCTGCGCGCGGAGTGCTGGACGTCGACCTCCACCACGCTCGCGCCCGCCGAGACGATGAGCGCCTTGGTGAACTTCTGCTTTCCGATCGCGCCCAGCATCGGGGTGACCGAGTCGCGCCGGTAGGCGTTGAACGCGCAGCCGAAGTCGGAGATGGGAACGCCGGTGAAGCGCCTGAGCATCCCGTTGATCACGCGCGAGGGCAGCGTTCGGCCCCACGAGTCGCGCCGTGCCGCGCGCCGGCCGCTCGCGACGTCTGCTCCACCTTTGACCGCGGCGACGAGCCGCGGGACGTCCTCTGGGGCGTTCTGGAGATCGGCGTCCATCGTCACGAGGATCTCTCCGCGCGCGCGGGAGAGGCCGGCGTGCATGGCCGGGTGCTGGCCGAAGTTCCGCTTGAGCCGAACGGCGCGCACGCGCTTGTCCCAGCCGTGGATCCGTTCCAGCTCGTCGAACGTGCCGTCCACCGAGCCGTCGTCGACGACGATCAACTCGTACTCGTAGGCAGCCTGCTCGAGCACGGCGGTCAGACGCCGGTACAGCTCCTCGAGGTTCGCCGCCTCGTTGTAGGCGGTGACGACGACGGAGAGCTCGGGAGCCTCCGCCGGCCCGGGCTCGGCAACGCCGAGCGGGGTCTCC
>JACDER010000188.1:2100-3950 GCA_013816275.1 Actinomycetota bacterium
TCCTGCGCGTGAGCCTACACTCGCCGCCGTGATGCGGCCTAGCGGCGACACGGCCGTCCTCCGCTTTATCCGCTACGGGCAGGTCCGCCGTGCGAGCCCGCATGTGGTCGTCCGCGACGACGGCGACCTCGTCGTTCTTCACATCCCGGTGGGGGTGATCGCCAAGACGGCGGTCTGGAACGCCTCTCCGATCCGCGGGCAGGCCGACCGGGAATGGGAGCTCGAGGACCTGACCTGGCACACGTATCGCGTCCTTCGGCTGATGCGGTGGGGTGAGGCGCACTCGGTCGAGCTGTTCTGGCACGAGCAGGAGGATGCGTTCGCGGGGTGGTACGTCAACCTGCAGGAGCCGCTCCGCCGCTCGCCGGTTGGATTCGACACCGACGACCTCGTCCTCGACATCTGGGTCGAGCCGGACGGAACGTGGCAGTGGAAGGACGAGGACGAGCTGGAGGAGGCGGTGCGGCTCGGGCGCTTCACGACGGACGAGGCTGCCGCGATCCGAGCGGAGGGGGAGCGGGTTGTCGAGGCTCGCCCGTGGCCGACCGGCTGGGAGGACTGGCAGCCGGACCCGAACTGGCAGTCGCCGGAATTGCCGATGGGCTGGGATGCGGTCTAGCCCGGCGGCGAGCGGCGTTCTGCTCTTTCAGCGACAAGCCCATGCAGCCGTCGCGCCTCAGGCGACATCTCGAGCTCATCGATGCTCGAAACTCCTGTGCGCGCTTTGACGTCGGCCATCCCCTTGGCGTATATCTCTCGCAGCCGGCGCGCGGTCGGCGGAACGTCCCTGGGGTTCTTACCACTCCTCTTCTTCGCCATCTTCGACAAACTCCTCACGAATCGCGTGGAGATCAACCACGATGTCGGCCAATGCTCCGATGATACTGAGCACCTCAGTGCGATAGATCAGGGCTTCCGGTACGTCCTCCACGGTCAGGATGCACACCAAGCGCTTGCCGCGCAAGATGGCCGATAGACCCATGTCCAACGTGGTCTAGGTAAAGCGCGCGAGCATCTCGGCAACCCGGTCGAGATCGCCGTCGCTGAGCCGTGAATGGAAGGGCAAGGCGAGCGCCCGCTCGAAGCAGGCATCGGCGGCGGGAAACGGGCCCTGGTCACGATAAGCGGTCAACCGGTGCACGGCGTACGTCCCGATCTGGGCCTCGATGCCTGCCTCGCGCAGCGCGGCCAGCGCCTCGTCGCGGCGGTCGAGCTGGACGACGTACGCCTGCCAGCCGTGCCGGTCGCCTTTCGCCGGTGCCGGCGTCTCGACGATGTCCGCGAGCCGCTCGGAGTACGCCTTCGCGAGCCGGTGCCGTGCCTCCCACAGCTCCTCGAGCCTCCGCAGCTGGACGAGACCGATCGCGCAGAGCACATCCGACAGCCGGTAGTTGAAGCCCGGTTCGGGTATGTCGAATCCCCCGTCGGTCGTGATTCCGTGATTGCGGAGCCGCCGGATCGAGTCCGCCAGCCCGCCGTTCGACGTCGTGACAGCCCCACCTTCGCCCGTCGAGACGATCTTGCGCGGATGGAACGAGAGGCAGCCGAGCACGCCGAGCCCCCCGCACGGCATGCCGCGCCAGCGCGCTCCGAGCGCACCGGCCGCGTCCTCGACGAGGTGCACGTCCGGCGGTACTGCGTTCTGCAACTCCTCCCAGTCGAGCGGACGGCCGAACAGGTGCACGGCCAGCACGGCCCGAGTCCGGGGAGTAACGGCGTCGTACACGCGCCCGGCGTCGACGTTCATCGTCTCCGGGTCGACGTCGACGAGCACCGGGCGCGCGCCGGCGAGCGCGACGACGTTCGCCGTCGCCGGGAACGTGTACGCGGGGACGATCACGTCGTCGCCC
>JACDER010000015.1 GCA_013816275.1 Actinomycetota bacterium
CCGAGGGGATGGGGGCGGGCCTGGCCGTGAACAGGGGCGACCCGCGGATCACGCGGGCCGGCCGAGTGCTGCGGCGGCTGTCGCTCGACGAGCTGCCGCAGTTCTGGAACGTGCTGCGGGGTGAGATGAGCCTGATCGGGCCGAGGCCGACGCTCGCCTACCAGGTGGAGCGCTACACGCCCAGGCAGCGGCGGCGGCTCGAGGTCAGGCCCGGGATCACGGGGTGGGCGCAGGTGCACGGGCGCGCGAAGCTGCCGTGGGACGACCGGATCGAGCTCGACGTCTGGTACGTGGAGCACCGCTCGTTCCTGCTCGACCTGAAGATCCTCGCGCGGACCCCGGCGGCGCTGATGAGCGGAACGTACAAGGGCGCCACCGGCGGGTGGAAACCGAAGGCGGGGCCTTGACGGAAGGCCGGGAGGAGACGAGATTCGACTTCCTCGGTGGTCGTACCGTCGAGCAAATCTGGTTCTGGGGAGACTCCGTACGACTGGTTCTCGCTCACGATCCCGACTTCGAGGCGGAAACGCACGCGGACGTTCACATCGCCGACCTCTTCGACCGAGGAGAGGTCACCGCTCGGATCGATGTCGGGACAGCTCCGGAGGAAGCCGGCGCCGTCCTGCGGCTCCTGAGGGGTCGCCTCGTCGACGCGTCGGCTCGAGACGGTGTCCTCACCCTTCTCTTCGACGGGGGCGAGGAGCTCCGTGCCTATCCGAGCGCGGAGTTCGAGAGCTGGAAGGTGACCGGGAACGAAGGCAGCTTCCAGTGTCTTCCCGGAGGTGAGGTCGACTCGTGGTGATGCAGCTCGAAGGGCCTTCCTGCGCCTCCCGGCACTAACCTTCGCCTTCGCATGACGGCCGTCCTCTTCACGTGCGCCGGTAGGCGCGTCGACATCGTGACCGCGTTCTCCCGGGCGGGAGCGACGACGGTCGCGACCGATCTCAACCCGCTCGCGCCGACGCTCTACCACGCCGACCAGCACGCCTTCCTCCCCCGTGTCGAGGACCCCGGCTACATCCCGAAGCTGCGCGAGGCCATCACTACTTACGGCGTAAGTCTCGTCGTGCCGTTGACCGACCTCGACCAGGAGATCCTCGCTCGGGCACGCGACCACGGTGAGCTCGGATGCGAGGCACTTCTCCCGCGCGCGGAGGTGGTCGAGCGCGTCAACGACAAGTACCTCGCTCACGAGTTCTTCGAGGAGAACGGGATCGCGTCCCCCCCGAGCTGGCTCCCAGAGGATCTCCCGGACGACCTCGAGTTTCCCGTCCTCGTCAAGGCCCGCAAGGGCTTCGGCTCGCAGCACATCTATCGCGCCGAGAATCGCGAGGAGCTCGACTTCTTCCTCGGCTACACCGAGGCCGACTCGTTCGTCCAGAAGTGCTGCCGGGGCGAGGAGTTCTCGATCGACCTCTTCTGCGACTTCGACGGGCATTGTCTGAACGCGATCCCGCGGACGATGATCGAGTCGCGCGGCGGCGAGACGGTCAAGGGGATGACGATCAAGGACTGGGACTTGATCAACTACGGCGCCCTCGTCGCCGAGACCCTGGGACTCGCCGGCCCGGCAAACGTCCAGTGCTTCCGCGAGGAGGAGGGCCGCCGCCACGAGGTGACGGACGTGAACCCCCGTTTCGGCGGCGGGTTCCCGCTTCCGCTCGCCGCCGGGAGCCGCTACCCGGAGCTCGCGATCGCGCTTGCCGAGGGTGAGAAGCCCGAGCCGAGGCTGGGCGACTTCAGGGAGGGCGTGATGATGAGCCGGTTCCTCTCCCACCTGTGTCTGACGACCGCGGATGACGGTACCCTCGAACCGTTCTCCGAGGATGTCCCAGAGCCGATTGCAAACGAGCCCGGCGAGGCGTGATCCGGGCTGCCCCGGTACTGCTGGCCCTCGCGGGCCTGGCCGCAGGCTGCGCCGGCGGCGGCGGCACCCCTGAGCCGAAGCCCAAGCCGAAGCCTGAGCCGCCCTCCGCCCAGCCGAAGGCCAAGGGACCGCTCGTCTACGTGTCCGTCTTCGACGGCGACACGCACGAGACGATCAAGGGTGCGGTGATCGAGATCGGCGGGCGCAAGGACGAGGTCAGCAGGCGCGGGATCGGAAAGCTCCGCGTCCGGCGCGCGCGGCCGCTGCCGGTGACGGCGTGGGCGCCCCACTACCCCAGGAGAACCGTGCGACTGTCCTTCAACCACCGCAAATGGCGAACGCTCTACCTCTACAGCCCCGCGCTGCAATGGCCGATGTACGGCGTGGACCCGGCCCGAACCCAGGTGCAGGCAAGCATCCGCATCCGCCCGCCGTTCCGGATCGCCTGGTCGCGCGGGATGGGCAGCCTGATCGAGTTTCCGGCCGTCGTCTCGGAGGGCGTCGCGTTCATCGGCAACGCCCGCGGTGTCGTCCTCGCCGTCTCGATGAAGACCGGGAGAGTGGCCTGGACGCGCCGCACCGGCAGCAAGATGGCGGCCTCGCCCGCGGTCGTCGGGAACGAGATCGTCGTCCACGGGATGGACGGGCGCATCTACGTCCTCGACCGCTACAACGGCAGCATCCTGCGGCGCTTCTCCGTGGGGTCGTCGATCGAGTCTTCTCCGGTCGTCCGCGACGGAATCGACTACTTCGGAGCATGGAACGGCACCGTCTACGCCCTCGACATCCGCAACGGGCGCATGAAGTGGACGTACTCCTCCGGATACAAGATCACGTCGAGCGCCGCGCTCTACGGCGGCAAGGTCTTCATCGGCGACTACGGCGGCAGGCTGCTCGCCCTGAGCGCCGCGAGCGGTGGGCTGAGCTGGTCGGGATCCGTGAACGGGCGCATCTACGGCACGCCGGCGATCGCCGCAGGGCGGGTGTTCGTCCCCTCGTCGACCGGTGGATCCCTGACGGCGTTCTCGGTCACGGGCCGGAGCCTGTGGTCGCGCTCGACGGGCTCGTATGTCTACTCCTCGCCCGCCGCCTGGGACGGCCGCGTCTTCGTCGGCTCGTACAACGGGCTCCTCTACTGCCTGTCGGCGGCGAGCGGCTCGACGCTCTGGACGGCGAACGCAGGCGGCAGGATCTCCGGCGCGGCGGTCGTCGTCGACCGCATCGTCTACGCGGGCACGACCCGCCGGATCATCGGCGTCGACGCCCGCTCGGGCAGGATCCGGTTCACCTTCCCGCACGGTGAGTACGTGCCGGTCTCCGGAAACGGGCAGCGGCTGCTCTTCCACGGCTTCTCGCGGCTCTACGCGCTCGAGTCCAAGCACCGAAGCTCGTGAAACGTCTGCTGATCGGGCTCGTCGTCCTCGCCCTGCTCGCCGGCGGGGCGGGTGCCGCCTACTACTTCTACAAGCAACACCAGGCCCGCGATATTCGCGGCTCGTCCTCGGTCGAGTTCGTCACCACCGCAGGCCCCGAAAAGCCCGTGAAGGTCGAGAAGGGGATCGACTGGCCGATGTACGGCTACGACGCGCAGCGGACGCACGTGGCGCCGGGGAAGGTGCACCCCCCGTTCCGCCGGCTCTGGTGGTTCGGCGCGCGCAGCCTGCTCGAATTCCCGCCGGCGATCGCGTACGGGCGGCTCTACTTCACGAACAACACCGGGGTGACCTTCGCCGTCGGCGCCCATAACGGCGGACGCGCCTGGCACCGCCTTTCCGGCCGCTGCGTGGCCTCGTCCCCCGCCGTCTCCGGGCGTCTCGTCTTCCAGGCGTTCCTGAACAAGCGTCCGTGCAACAACACCGCCTCGGGCCTCGCCGGGCAGATCGTCGCGTACTACGTCGGCTCGGGCAAGACCCGCTGGAGCAAGACGATCGGGCCGAGCGAGACGTCACCGCTCGTGGCGGGTGGGCACGTCTACGTCGGCGACTGGAACGGCGACATCTTCGCGTTCAACGGGAATACGGGCAAGCTCGCCTGGAAGTACCACACGGGCGGGAAGGTGAAGGGGGGGCTCGCCTTCACCCACGGCCGGGTCTACGCGGGCTCCTACGACCACCACGTCTACTGCCTCGACGCCCTCGACGGCAAGCTGATCTGGCGGGCCAGCGCGCAGGACCGGCTCGGCTCCCAGGCGAACTTCTACTCCACGCCGGCGGTCGCCTACGGCCGCGTCTACATCGGCGGAACGGACGGGAAGGTGTATTCGTACGGCGCCTCGAGCGGGCAGCTCCGCTGGTCGCACGACACCGGCGGCTACGTCTACTCGTCGCCGGCCGTCTGGAGGCAGCGCGTCTTCGCCGGCTCGTACAGCGGAACGTTCTACGCCTTCGATGCCGCGACCGGTGACGTTCGCTGGCATTTCGACGCGCACGCGGAGATCTCGGGCTCGCCGACGGTGATCGACGGGATCGTCTACTTCGCCACGCTCGACAAGCGCACGTACGCGCTGGACGCGCGCACCGGGAAGCAGGTCTGGACGTTCCCGGATGGCCAGTACTCACCCGTCGTCACCGACAAGAAGCGGCTCTACCTGGTCGGCCACGCCCGACTCTACGGGCTGGTTCCGAAGCGGAGAGGGTAGAGTCGGCGCCCGTGACCTCCCGGGACAAGCGTGATTTCGACGAGCTCGACGCGGAACGCGAAGTCGACCTTCGCCGCTACTGGAACGCGCTCGTCACCCGCTGGTGGCTTCCGATCGCCGGCCTCGTGGCCGGCCTGATCATCGGCTACCTGCTCACGCTCGGCGGGAACCAGGTCTACGAGGCAACCGCCCTCGTCTCGCTCGGCACGCCCTACGCCGGCACCTCGCCGATCCAGGGCCTCCCGACGAACTCCACCTATGTGGACCGGCTCGTCCACTCCGAGTACGCAGCCCGGATCGCGGCCGCCAAGGCCGGCCTCCGCCCGGGCCAGGTGCGGAACAACGTCTCGACCAAGGCCGTCAGCGGCGGGAAGGGAACGCTCAAGGCCGGCCAGACGCCGCTCTACGAGATCTCGCTCACCGGGGCGGTTCCGAGGAAGGTGCAGGCGGCGACGCTCTCCCTGTCCAACCAGGTCATCAGCAGGATCTCCGGTTACGTCGATACGAAGATCTCGGGCTACGAGACGCTGCTCTCGAGCTTGAATGCCCAGCTCGACTCGAACAGGCTGCGCATCAACAGCCTCAGGCGCGCCCTCGCCAACGCGAGCGGCCTCTCCCAGCTCGACCAGCTCGTGATCGTCACCCAGCTCGACAACGCCGTCCAGCAGAGCGGGACCCTCCTCCAGAACAAGACCACGACCGAGGGGCAGCTCTCCCTCGCGAAAGACGTCGAGAAGCCGCGGATCATCGCGCCGCCCGTTCCGACGAAGACGACCGCGCGGTCGACTCGCAACTCGATGCTGGTCGGCGGGGTGATCGGCCTCCTGCTCGGGATCGTCGCTGCGCTCCTGTCCGAGCCCGTGCTGCGGCGCGTTCGCGAGCGCTGACACCGACGTGTTCGAGGGCAAGACCGTCGCGGTCGTGGTTCCCGCCTACAACGAGGAGCCGCTGATCGGGACGACGCTGGGCGGAATTCCGGAGTTCGTCGACCGCGTGATCGTCGTCGACGACGGCTCGCGGGACGGCACCAGGGAGCGCGTGCGCGCGCTCGCGGATGGCCGCGTCGAGCTGGTCGAGCACGGCGACAACCGGGGAGTCGGGGCCGCGATCGTGTCCGGCTACCGGCGCGCGCTCGAGGAGCGCATCGACGTCACGTGCGTCATGGCTGCCGACAACCAGATGGATCCCGACGACCTGGCGGCGATCGTCGAGCCGGTTGCGCGGGGCGAGGTGGAGTACTCGAAGGCGAACCGCCTCTTCACCGGCCGCGCCTGGGAGCTGATCCCGCGTCACCGCTACCTCGGTAATGCGGGACTCTCGTTCCTGACCAAGATCGCCTCCGGCTACTGGCACGTGGCCGACTCGCAGTCCGGGTACACCGCGATCTCCCTCGGCGCGCTCGAGGAGCTCGACCTGGAGCGGATCTACCCGCGCTACGGCTTCCCGAACGACATGCTCGTCCACCTGAACGTCGTCGGCGCCCGGGTGCGCGACGTCCCCTCGCGCCCGGTCTACGGTGTCGGCGAGCGCTCGGACATCAAGCTCTGGAAGGTCGTGCCGACGATCTCCTGGCTCCTCCTCAAGGCGTTCATGTGGCGGTTGAAGACGAAGTACGTGATCCGTGACTTCCATCCGCTCGTCCTCTTCTACGTGCTCGGGATCGCGCTGACGCTCGCCGGGCTCGGGCTCGGGATTACGGTCACCGTGCTGCGCATCCTCGGCAACGGGATCACGCCTGCGACCGTCGTGCTCGTCGCGCTGCTGCTCATCTCGGGCATCCAGTTCCTGCTCTTCGCCATGCTGTTCGACATGGAGTCGAACCGGGACCTGCGGTGATGGACTCGGCCGAGGCGAACCGGCGGTTCTACGAGACGGTCGCTGCGGAGTACGACGAGAAGGAGGTCGCGGTCGCGAATCCGCGCGCGCGGGCACTGCTCGAGGGCGCGCTCAGACAGGCGCTCGCCCTCGCTCCCGGCGGCGCGGTGCTCGATGCCTGCGGCGGGTCCGGAAACGCGTCGGAGATGCTCGTCCGGATGGGCGCGGAGCCGGTCCTCGTCGACGTCTCCCCCGAGATGATCGAGCTCTGGCGCGCGAAGGCCCGGCGGGCCGGGATCGAGCCTGAGGTGGTGCAGGCCGAGATCGTCGACTTCCTCCGGGATGACTCGCGAACCTGGGACGTGGTCGTCTTTTCCTCGGCGCTCCACCATCTCGAGAACTACGAGCAGGCAGTCGAGGCCGCGGCGGACAGGATCACGCCCGGGGGCGTTCTCGTCACCGTCTTCGACCCTCCCCTGGCCGAGCCGGGGGACCGCTTCATACGCCGGGTCGACTGGGTGCTCTTCCAGGCGCTGCACGAGCCGCGCGACTTCCTCGAGACGGTGCGCGCACGGCTCCGCCGCAGCTCGCAGGGGGAGCCTCCCGTCGGCCGGCTCGCGGAGCGCTACGCCCTCGACGGCGTGGACGATCTCGAGCTGCGCCGCCTGCTCGAGACGCGCGGGTTCGAGATCGTCCTCCACGAGCGGACGCCCGAGGCCAGGATGCTGGCCACGAGGGCGCTCCTTCGCTTGGCCGGCCGGGACGGCGCCTTCCGGCTGATCGCCCGCCGCCGGCCGGAAGCCGTGTAACCGTGCGCGTCTCGTTCCTCGTCCCAGCTTACAACGAGGCGGCGACGATCGGCGAGCTGCTCGATCGCGTGGCGGCGCTCGACCTGGACAAGCAGGTGGTCGTCGTCGACGACGGCTCGACCGACGGAACCGCCGAGATCGCGGAAGGGCGCGGAGCGCTTGTGCTCAGGCAGGCAAATCGCGGTAAGGGAGCCGCCGTCCGGGCCGGGATCCCTCACGTGGACGGGGACATCGTCGTCATCCAGGACGCCGATCTCGAGTACGACCCCGTCGACGTCCCGGCGCTGATCGACCCGATCGTGCGCGGGGTCGCCGACGTCGTCTTCGGGTCGCGGCTCTCGGGCGGGAGGCCCCAGCGCGCCTACCTCTTCTGGCACCTGGTCGGGAACAAGTTCCTCAGCCTGCTGACGAGCGTCCTCTTCAACACCACCATCTCGGACATGGAGACCGGCTACAAGGCCTTCCGCACCGAAGTCCTCCGCTCTCTCGACCTGAAGGAGGACGACTTTGCGATCGAGCCCGAGATCACCGGCAAGGTCTGCAGGCGCCATCTGCGCGTCTACGAGCTGCCGATCGCCTACTACGGGCGCACGTACGCGGAGGGCAAGAAGATCACGTGGCGCGACGGGCTCAAGGCGGCGTGGGTGCTTGTACGGGTGCGGTTGACCGGCTGAGGCGGGGCCATCTGGCGGACGCGGCGGCTGCCAGGTCGCGGAGCGCGAGGACGCCGCCGCAGACGAGGAGCGGGACGGCCGGGGCGAGGAAGCGAAGGTTGAGCTCGACCGTGGCAACCGCTCCGAGGACGATCGACAGGCCCATTCCTCCCAGCAGGAGGTATGCGGCCCGCGCCGATCTCTCGGGCCGGCCGAAGAACCGAACGACGGCGGCCAGGATGACCGCAAGTCCGAAGATGCCCATCAACCACCGAGGCGTGTGGAACACGCGCTGGTATGCGAGCAAGAAGCCGGAGGGCTCTCGGATGGTGCGCCTGTAGCCCGGGAAATACGCATCTCGCTGGAGCTTCTCGGGGATGACCGTTTCCCACGCAAAGGATCCCTTGCGCGGAAAGAGGAGGGGCGGATCGAGCCCGCCTCCACCGGGCTCGAAGATGCGTCCGAAGTCGCTAGCAACGAGGTCGAGATACTGGAACGGGTGCTTGCGGATGATCGCGATCGCGAAGTCTCGGAGCAGCCCGGCGGCCCTGTTCGGGGGATCCGTTCCGAACTCCCGCCGGGCAGGGGACTTCGGTGAGAAGACGTATGACGAGGGCGTGAACCCGCTCGCTCTCGCCGCGGCGCTCTGACAGAGCGGGCGGGTCTCGCGGGGAATGGCGGCTCCACGGCAATCGGCGATCGAGGCGATCCGCCCGTACAAGGCCCAGCCGCCGATTTGCTCGGTGAACCCGAAACCGTGTCCTTCGACAGCGTGTAACGAGGCATACGCGACGAGGGGAAGCGCCAGCCCTGCGACGGCCGCGGATAGCACCCGTAGAGGACGGGCTTTCAACAGCAGAAAGAGGACGAATGCGGGAATGGCGAACAGGGCGGAGACGCGCATCGTCACGGCGGCGGCCAGAAGGAACCCACTGGCGGCCATCAGCAGAGGCGACTGGCGGTACAGGATCGCGAGCGCGGCGCAGACGAGGAGCGCGAAGGCGAAGAACGTCTCCGACATCACGTGCTGCTCGAGCGCGACGAGGTAGCTGTCGAGGAGGATGACCGCGGCGGCAACTGCGGCGATCCAGGTCCGTATGCCCAGCCGGACGAGGAGCGCGTACGCCGTGATCCCGGTTGCCAGCCCGACGAGATGCTGGACGATCGTGATCGTGGCGAGGCTGCGGCCGGGAATCGAGAGGATGTGGATCAGCAGCGGGTAGCCGCTCGGCCTGTCCACGCCGAACCCGACGACTGGATTGGCGTATGCGAGCTGGATGTACTGCCAGGAATCCGAGAATGTCAGGGCCGGCCAGTACGCGATCTCCACGAGCACCCGCAGCACGGCCGCAGCCGCGACCACGAGAAGAAGCAGCTTGTGGGCGCGCGCGAGGCGCGCGAGGCGATCCACGGGGTGGAACCTACCCGGGCCCGCCTCCACCGAAGGGGAGTACGTACCGGTCGTGCGGCCGGAAGAGCGAGAACGGCAACGATGCGCTTCTCGAGCCGACCTCGACGGCTCGGATCATTCCTTGCGCCACATCCGGCGCGACCCTCCTCCCGCTCGCCTCGTAGTGGCTCTTGACCTGCGTCGGCGAGAGCACGTAGGAATACACCGCGACCTGGCCGATCTGGCCCGCGAAGTAGCTCTTGAGCGACGCGTCGAAGGCGATGCTGGCGTCGGCGCCGCCCTCGAGCCGTTTCCACACGGCGAGCTGGGAGAGCTTCCCGTCCACGTATACCCGTCCAGTGGACGCGGCCGTGTCGTACGTGTAGACGATGTGGTGCCATCGTCCGTTCCCGACTGCGTCGGCGAAGATCGGGTAGCTGTCGTGCGAGTGGGCGAGCCGGCCGACCAGGCCGAGCGCGACGAACTCGTGGTTCGTGTTCCGGTTGCTGAACGCGACGGCGTCCGCGCCCGATCGCGTCTTCATCCACAGCTCGACGGAGTGCACGTTCGTGATCCGGCCGAGCCTGACCCGAGCGTTCTTGCCGTTGAAGGAGACCGCGGTCGCTCCCGGCATGGGGCCCGGCACGCCCAGCTGAACGTCGCCCGTGTAGGTGCCGTCGTTCGTCTTGGTCACGTCCGAGGCGGTCGAGCCGCTGCGCTCGTCGAGTGGCCAGTAGGACATCGGCGAGGCGGACACGACGACGTCGCGGTAGCGGGTCGAGCCGGCGGGAGGATGCGGGGCCGCCTTCGGCTTCGGCAGCTTCCCGTAGCGCACGTCGCCCGTGAAAACGCCGTAGCGGTCAGTCTTGAACGTCCCCATCCACCGCCAGCGCGCACCCACCCGCCGCTGCACAGCGACGTTCCCCGGGCGGCCGTACGGAGTCCTGCCCCAGAGTGAGATGCGCTTCCCTTCGCGGTAGGCGACGAAGGGAAACCGGAACGAGTAGAAGGTCGGCTTCGGCCTCGCGTCCTTGAGCTCCTCGCCGTTGCGGAAGAAGAGGCCGTCCTGGTACGGCGAGCTCAGGTTCTCGTCGCGGAGCAGGAACCAGGTGAACAGCGTGATCCCGTTCTTCCACGACTGGTACAGCGCTTCCGAGACCCAGCGTGCCTGGAGCGCGATCGGGGCGGCGTCCGGGTGGGTGTCGGGCGGCCGCGTGTCCCAGGCGAACTCGCTCACCCAGAAGCCGGGCGCCTGGTTGGAGCGAATGTGGCCGGCCTGGTACGCGGCGTCGAGCAGGCGCCGCATCCTCGGCAGGTCGGCGAGCGAGGCGTTGTCCGGGTTCGCGGCGTGATGGGTCGGGCCGCCCGAGGTGAACGGATGGTGTGTCCAGACATCGAAGGTCGCGGTGTCGGCGCACGTCGCGCGTGGATGCGCGCCACCCGACATGCACAGGAAGTCGCGCATGAACTGCATCGGAGCGGTGGCAACCACGCCCCCCGCGGTCTTCAGGTTGAACGGAGCAAGCGCCCCGGCCGCGACGAGGTTGTCGGTGTGGACTCCGTGGATCGACTGCGCCATCGCGTTGACGAGATCCCGGTAGAGCTTCGGTGCCACGAGCTTGCCCGCATCCGCCTGGGGGCTCAGGAAGCCGATCAGATTCGGCTCGTTCCAGATCTCCCAGTTGCGGACGCGCGGGAGGCCCTGGAACGTTCCGCCGTAGCGGAAGGCCACTGCACGCGCGAACGCCCTCGCGTCGGCCGGATTCGGACGCCATGAGTTGACCTGGAACGGGCCGATCCGGTCGGGACGGGGCCCGCCGGTCTCGGCCCAGCGCGGGGCTCCGACGATTGTGATGAGCGGCTCGAGGTCGTTTGCGACGGCGAGGTTCACCTTCTCGTCGGTCTCGCGCCAGTCGTACGCGGGATCCCCCGGATCGTCCGGGCGAAAGGGCGACGGCTTGCGCTCGTTCGCGACGACGTTGCTCCAGACGACGTTGATCCGGATGACCGTCGTTCCCGCTTCGTGCGCCAGGCCGAACGCGAGTGGCATCTGCTTGCCGACAAACGCGTCGCCGTCGGCGTCGACGGCCGTGACGAGCGGACCGCCTCCAGACGCAGTCGAAGCCGACACAGCGCTCGCGACTACGAGAATCGCGAAGAACAAGCCCTTCCTCACGCCCTCGACCGTAGCAGCGCGTCTCAGCGGGTCCGTTAGGAGACGGTAAGCATGGGTGTGGGGCCGGTATGTGAGTCGCGCGGTCGTCAGTATCATCCGCCGCTATGCCGACTTCCCTCGTCACGGGCGGAGCGGGCTTCCTCGGCTCGCACCTCTGCGAATACCTGCTCGAGCAGGGACATCGTGTCATCTGCGTCGACAACCTGATCGTGTCGACCCTCGAGAACATCGAGCACCTGCGGGACGACGGCTTCGAGTTCGTGAACCACGACATGATCGACCCGATCCAGATCGACGACCCGATCGACTACCTCTTCCATCTGGCTGCTCTCGCCAGCCCGATCGACTACCTGAGGATGCCGCTGCATTCGCTCAAGACGGGCTCCTACGGGACGCACCACGCGCTCGGCCTGGCCAAGTTCAAGCGGGCGAGGTTCCTGCTCGCGTCCACGAGCGAGGTCTACGGCGACCCGGAAGTGCATCCCCAGCCCGAGACCTACTGGGGCAACGTCAACCCGATTGGCCCGCGAGGGGTCTACGATGAGGCGAAGCGCTACGCGGAGGCGATGACGATGGCCTACCATCACCAGCAGGGAGTGGACACGTCGATCGCCCGCATCTTCAACACCTACGGGCCGCGGATGAGGTCATACGACGGACGCGCGATTCCGACGTTCCTCAGGCAAGCCGTCGAGAACAAGCCGCTGACCATCTTCGGCGACGGGTCGCAGA
>JACDER010000016.1 GCA_013816275.1 Actinomycetota bacterium
AAGTTCAAGTCGAGGTACGCGACGCTCGGCTTCAGCGACAAGGCGAACCTCGACGAAGGGCACATGTGGCCGACCGCTTTTGCGCTGAAGGAGCTGACCCCTGTCGAAGAGGCAAGGATCGGCGCGCTCGTGAAGCTGGCAGTGAAGGCTCCGAGCGCGTCGACGCGCTCCTGACGCGGCTGGCGCAGTAGCCGCGTCTGAACGATTGTGGCCGTGCCGACAATCGCGGCGCTCTCGCTCTTCGCTGCCGTCTGGATCGCGCTCCACGTATACGAGCTCGTCTGGTGGCGGGACGCGCGAGCCGAGGTGCGCGCACGACAGCTCCCCGCGTCCGCGTCTCCGTGGTAGCCCGCTGCGTCAGTCGCTGCCTGGAAGCGTCGGATGGTCGGTGGGATAGACGCCGACCGCGAACCCGTACATGGTCTCGCCTGACCGCGGAAGGCGGTCGAACTCCGTCACCAGCTCCGCCATTCGCTCCCAGAATTCCGACGCTTGCGCCTCCGAGATGCGGGCGTGCCGGATGAAGCCCCACAGCTTCCCGTCCCGGTACGCCGCGGCCGATTCCCGAGCGGCGACCTCGAAGTCGTTGAAATCGCGGGGCATGTCCTCGCCCTCGGGGCTCTGCTCGACCGCGACGTAGAACATCCGTGCCGTGCGGCCCCAGAAGCGCTCGTCGATCGCCCGCACCCGGCGAGTCCTCACCACCTGCACCAGTCCGGCTTCGGCCAGCACCTTGACGTGGTGGGCGACCGTGCTCTTCGGCCGCTCGAGCGCGGCCGCCAGCTCGGTCACCGTCGCCGCCCGCTCGTGGAGCAAGCCCAGGATCGTGTTGCGGAGCGGATGGCCGAGCGCCTTGACCTGGGAAGGCCTGGTGAGCGCGATCCGGTCGGCGAGGTCGTAATCGGGAGGAGAGGAATTGCCTTCCACAGTCGAACAGGCTAACATTGTAGAATGTTCCAAACAAATGGATCATTAGTCGAGGAGGAGCGAGGATGACCGAGGTTGTGCTGTACCACCACGTCCAGGGGCTGACCGAGGGAGTGCGCTCGTTCGCCGACGAGCTACGTCAGGCCGGGCACTCCGTGCACGCGCCCGACCTGTTCGACGGGCGCACGTTCGACACGATCGAGGACGGCATGGCCTTCGCCCGTGAAGCGGGGTTCGGCGCGCTCGCGGAGCGCGGGGTGGCCGCTGCGGAGGGGATCAGCCCTGAGGTGGTCTACGCAGGCTTCTCCTTCGGGGTCATGGTCGCCCAGCAGCTCGCGCAGACCCGGCCCGGCGCCCGCGGGGCCCTGCTCATGTACTCGTGTATCCCCGTCTCGGAGTTCGGGGACGCGTGGCCCGAGGGCGTCCCGGTGCAGGTGCACGGCAAGGAGGCCGACCCGTTCTTCGAGGAGGATCTCGAGGCGGCGCGGGCACTCGCCGACTCGACCGACGGAGCCGAGCTGTTTCTCTACCCGGGCGAGCAGCACCTCTTCGCCGACTCCTCGCTCCCGGAGTACGACCCAGTCGCCGCGACGTTGCTCACCGAGCGCGTGCTGGGGTTCCTCGACGCGGTCCAGGCCGACAAGAAGAACTAAAAGCTCTGGCTCAACTCGGCGACGATCTCGGCTGCGGGCTGGATACGCGTGACCGCGTCGACCGAGTGGCCCGCATAGAGCGCCATCGCAGCAACCTCACCTCTGACTTCTCCGATTGGAGTGGTGGGAGCGAAGCGCGCGATCTCCCGGTCGCCGAGTGTCGCGACGACAGGTTGCTCGAACCGTTCGGCAGCTTCGACGGCGGATCTCAGCACACGGTGCGGCGCGTTGGGCCAGCCGACACCGAATGCCTCGGTGAGGACGGTGTCGCCGCTGGACGCAGCGATCAACATCGCCGTGTAGGTCTGATGGGCGTCTGCCTCCTCGGCGGCGACAAACCTCGTGCCGACGCGGATCGCGGCTGCGCCGCCGGCGAGCAGGGCCGCGGCTCGCTCTGCCGTTCCCACTCCTCCGGCCGCAACGACCGGGACGCCAATGCCCGCGGTCGTCTGTGCGAGCAGCTCGTCGAGGGGCTGTGTCCCGCGCACATGGCCACCCGCCTCGATCCCCTGCACTACCACGTAGCCGCAACCTGCTCGCTCAGCCGCGAGCGCCTCTGCAATCGAACCAACCTGCCAGCCGACGACCGCCCCACCGGCGGCGGCTGCGCGCACGAGATCGGGATCCGGATCACCGTAGAAGAACTCGACGACTTCAGCCACCGCGCCGGCGGCCACAACCGCTTCTCTGACCACGAATGGAATGAGAAACCCGACACCGATGGGTTGGGCCGTGAGGGCTCTCGCGGCCTCGACGAGTTGTTCCACGGCTGCGGCCGAGGACGGATTCGGGATCATCCCCAGACCCCCGGCTTCCGAGACGGCGGCAGCAAGCGCAGGGGTCCCCACCGGCCCGCCGAGCGAGGCTAGCTGGAGGGGCAGCCGGCAACCCACGAGATCTGTGAAATCGCGATTCCCTGGCATCCGCTGACACTAGTGCATCCCTGCCCCGTCCTCGGCGCGCGGCATCCGACCCTTATGAGCGGGCGTATCATCGCTGGCCGTGGACATCGCAGCGCTGAAGAGCGCCGCGCGTGCCGCGTTTGTGATGCCGGCGGTCTTCGCGCTCGCGGACAAGGTGATCGGGCAGCCGCAGACGTCGATCTTCGCGGCCTTCGGATCGTTCGCACTGCTCGTCCTGGTCGACTTCACCGGCCCGCCGTGGACTCGCTTCGCGTACCTCGCGCTGACGTGCGTCGGTGCGGCCTTGGTCGCGTTCGTGAAGTCGATCAGCCCAGCGGGAGCAACGCCCCCTCGTGCTCCAGCAGGAAGCGCTTCACCTCCAGCCCGCCGCCGAAGCCGGTGAGCGAGCCGTCCGCGCCAATCACACGATGGCACGGCAGGACGATGGGGAGCGGATTGGCGCCGTTTGCCGCGCCGACGGCTCGCGCCGTGTCGCTCCCGAGCCCGAGCCAGCGGGCCTGCTCGCCGTAGCTCGCCGTCTGCCCGTACGGGATCGTCGCGAGTGCCAGCCAGCAACGACGCTGGAAGGCGGTTCCGCGCAGCTCGAGCGGGAGGTCGAACGCGGCGAGTTCGCCTTCGAAGTACGCGTCGAGCTGTCTTACCGCCCGGTCGAGGACGTCCGATCGGCCCTCGGGACGGACGGTGCGGCCGTCGAAGAGGACGGCACGCAGCGCAACGTCGGACGCGACGAGCCCGAGAGGGCCGATGGGACTGTCGACGACGGCGCGGGGCATCTCCTGAATGTAGAACGCGCGGAGGAGCGCGGACGTGAGATCAGCAGCGCCGGACGTACATTCCCGTTATGGACGACCCCAGCGCACGCGTCGCCGAGCTCGCCGCTCTGCTCGACCTAGAGCTCGGGGACGAGCTCCTCGGGCTCTACCTGTTCGGCTCACTCCCTGCGGGCGGCTTCGTCGAGGGCCGCAGCGACGTCGACCTGGTGGCCGTCCTCGAGCGGGACGTGGACGAGGAGCGGCTGAGCCGGCTCGAGCGGCTCCATGCCGGCTTCGCCGC
Source organism: Actinomycetota bacterium (assembly GCA_013816275.1). Taxonomy (GTDB): domain Bacteria; phylum Actinomycetota; class Thermoleophilia; order Gaiellales; family Gaiellaceae; genus JACDER01. Next base: position 3,557 of record JACDER010000016.1, read on the forward strand.
GGAGCATCCGGACTGGATCGAGCGGGTGGAGGTCGGCTACCTGAGCCGTCCGGTCCTGCAGACGCTCGCGGGAACACCCGAGGGGACGATCGCCGTGATCAGCCCCGGCGAGCCCCTGAACCGCAAGGAGATCGAGTGGGACTGGGTGCTCAACTGGCACGGCGCCTGCATAGCCGGCGACGTGATACGTGGGCCGCAGCCACTCGAGCTCGGCCCGGACATCCCACCCGAGACGTTTCGGCGCGCCGTGCGCGCGCAACTCCGGGCGTGGCCGGAGCACGCCCGGCGGCCGTGGGTCGCCTACGTGCCCGCCCACCAGGGCTACATCGTCGTCACGATCTGCCGCGCCCTCCACGTGCTGGAGACCGGCGAGCAGGCGACGAAGAAGGCAGCGGCCGCCTGGGCCGCTGCCCGGTACCCCGAATGGGGCGGCTTCATCCTGGCTGCGCTCGCCGCCTACCGCGCGGACCCTGCCGGCCCGCACGCGAACACGATCAGGTTCGCCGACTTCGCGGCCGAAGAGGCGGACTAACCTGCGACCGATTCCGTACGGCGCGGCAGCACCCAGTTCGGCCGGGGGAAGTGGCACGTGTAGCCGTTCGGATACCGCTCCAGGTAGTCCTGGTGCTCGGGCTCGGCCTCCCAGAACGGCCCGGCCGGCTCGACCTCGGTAACGACCTTGCCCGGCCAGATGCCTGACGCCTCGACGTCCGCGATCGTGTCCTCGGCCACGCGCCGCTGCTCCTCGTCGGCGTAGAAGATCGCCGAGCGGTAGCTCATGCCCATGTCGTTGCCCTGGCGGTTCAACGTCGTCGGGTCGTGGATCTGGAAGAAGAGCTCCAACAGGTTCCGGTAGGAGGTCTGCTCCGGATCGAACAGGATCTCGATCGCCTCCGCGTGCGTCCCGTGGTTGCGGTAGGTCGCGTTGGGGACGTCGCCGCCGGTGTAGCCCACGCGTGTGGAGATCACTCCCGGCCGCCTGCGGATCAGGTCCTGCATGCCCCAGAAGCACCCACCGGCCAGAATTGCCTTCTCAACGGTCTCGTTCACGAATACCTCCTCGTCGGTTTCTACCAGCAAGAACGATCACTTCCCCTGCTTCGTTCCCGGGTCCTTCCGCGCGCGGCTCGGCGCGACCCGCGGCGGCTCGTCCGGCTGCTTCGGATAGACGGGCGGCCAGGGTGCGTCCATCAGGCCGGCGGCGCGGTCGCGCTCATGGAGCTCGAGCAGCGGCTCCAGCGACTGCGGGGCTTCGTTGATCTGCTCCCACGGGTCGCCGTGCGCTGCCAGCCGCTCCGGAACGCTCGCGATGGTTAGGTCGTCCGGGTGGATCGTCTCGACCTCGTCCCAGGTCACGGGCGTCGAGACCTGCGCGGCCGGCCGCGCTCGCACGGACCACGCGCCGAAGACCGTCTTATGCGGCGCGTTCTGGTTGTAGTCGAGGAAGACCCGGCGGCCGCGCTCCTCCTTCCACCACGCCGCGGTGATCAAGTCCGGGCGGCGCCGCTCGAGCTCGCGGGCAGCAGCGACCGCGGCGGCACGCACCTGGTAGGAGTCCCACCGCGGCTCGAGCCGGACGTAGACGTGGAGGCCGCGGTTTCCGGTCGTCTTCGGGAAGGCGGTCATCCCGAGCTCGTCCAGCAGCTTGCGGAGCTCGTCCGCCGCTGCCCGTACGCCGTCGAAGTGGACTCCCGGCTGCGGGTCGAGGTCGAGGCGCAGCTCGTCCGCGACCTCGGACCGGTCGTGGCGGTAGGGCCAGACGTGGAATCCGAGGCAGGCCAGGTTGACGGCCCAGACGACGTGCGCCATGTCGGCGAGGACGAGCGCGCGCGACGTCGTCCCATTCGGCGTCGAAACGATCGTTGTCTGCAGCCAGTCCGGCGCGTTGTCGGGCACGCGCTTCTGGAAGAACGAGCTGCCCGCCGCGCCGTTCGGGAAGCGCTGCATGAGCGTCGGGCGCCCTCCGGCTGCGCGCATGAAGGGCTCCTCGACCGCGAGGTAGTAGCGCACGAGATCGAGCTTCGTCTCGCCGCACTCCGGGAAGAAGACCTTGTCGGGGCTCGTGACCACGACGCTGCGGCCGGCGACGTCGAGCATCGGATTCAGCCCGCGTACGGTTGCTTCGGCGACCGGTCGTCGGACAGCGAGGTCTGCGAGCGCTCGACGAGGAGCTGGATCGCATCCGCGAGATGCTCCGGCGCGATGTTGTGGTCGCCGCGCTCGACGCGCAGCTTGTGCGCCTCGAGCAGGACGGCGGCATGGGTGTGGCCGGCGGGCGGCTCGAACCGATATGACGCGAGCTCGACCAGGAGGCCGAGAGGATCCTCGAAATAGATCGAGTCCATGAACCCGCGGTCCTTGACGCCGCTGTGCCGGATTTCCCGCTCGTCCAGCCGCGTCACGACCTGATCGAACGTCGCCTTCGAGAGCGCGAAGGCGAGGTGGTGGACGTGGCCGGGCGTCTTCGGATCGGTCGTTTGCTCGACGCGCTCCCGCTCCTCGTTCGTGAAGACGGTGATCAGCCGGCCGTCACCCGGGTCGAAATACAGGTGGCTCTCGGACTCGTTGTCGAGGTTTGGCTGCTCGAAGACGAAGGCATCCCGAGCAGGCCCTCCCAGAAGTCGATCGACCCCTGGCGCTTTGCGCCGACCAGCGTGATGTGGTGGACGCCCTGCGTCTGGATCTTCCGCACGACGCGTACTGTACGACCGTGGCCGCTCGAACCGCCGCCTGCCATCGCGCCCTCCGGGACACCGGGTTGGGGAAACGAGTGAGGCCCGTACGCGTAGCGCACAGGCGCCGAGAGCTCGGTCGGCCAACGGACATAGGGAATTTCGGGAGCGTCGCTCAATGCGCTTCGGAGATGACGGCCACGACCTCGCCGTCGAAGGAGAGGCTCCCCAGGTCGTGAAGCTCGCTGCCGAGCACCACGTGGTCGAACGTCAGCTGAACCGTGTCCCCGGGATCGCACCCCGCAAGCTCGACGCGGATGGTTCCGGACGACTCCTCCTCCGCGGACGAGACCTCGTTTCCCCTGGGCTTGTTGTCGTAGGCGAAGAGCGTGGCCCCGCGCGGCTCCGTGAAGTCGAAGCTGTTCGGGAGCGTTGTCACGGGGTCGCGCTCGACGTCCGCCTGCACGGCGGTCAGCTGCCAGAACGTTGAATGCGGACCGCGCTTCCCAGCCATGATGTGCACGGCTTCGGTGTCGGCGTTGTCCTCGTCGAAGGGGCCGCACGAGGCGCGCAGGCCATTCGGGAACTCGACGACCGTGGCGTCCGCGCGCGTGACGGTCATGTCGATCGACGCGTGCGGCTCGGAGGGCTCGTCGCCGCAGCCGGTCGTGAGTGCGACCGTTACCAGGAGAGCGGGAGCGAAGAGGCGGACGGACAAGAGGCCACTAGCCTAGGGGCGGATCCCCCCGAGTGAGCGCTTCGTTCGCTAGAGGGGGCGTCGACTACGCTCCTGAGCCGTGCCGATCAGGATCATGGCGACCGCGGATGTGCTCGACGAGCACGGCGACAACGCAGTCTTGAGGGAACGGGTCAGCGAGCCAGGTGACGGGCGGGTCCTCGTCGTCGACGCGGGCGGCTCGCTCCGGCGCGCGCTGATCGGCGACATGGTCGCCGGCGCCGCGCACGACAAAGGCTGGGCCGGCATCGTTGTCTGGGGCTGCGTCCGCGACGTTGCAGCGCTTCGCGAGCTCCCGCTGGGGATCAAGGCGCTCGGATCGAATCCGAGGCCGAGCTCGAAAGCCGGCGCCGGTGAGGTAGACGTACCGGTGACATTCCGCGGCGTGAACTATCGGCCCGGGGCGATGCTCTACAGCGACGACGACGGGATAGCGGTAATCGAATAGCTCGAAGGCGGCCCGGCCCTTAGCCGCGGCGGGCCGACGCACCGCGCACGGAGACGGGCACGTTTTCGCCCGGCTCGCACGATTAGGGTTATCTCGATGCCAGATCTGACGCAGCAGCAGCGCCTGCGCGCGCTGCTCGATGCGGGCATCGCGCTCACTTCCGAGCTCTCGCTGGATGCGGTTCTGAGAAGGCTCGTGGAGACGGCGGCGACCCTGACAAGAGCCCGGTATGCAGCGCTTGGAGTGATCGATCCGACCGGGAAAGAGCTCGAGCGCTTCGTCACCTTCGGGATGGACGACGAGACTCAGACGGCGATCGGGGATCCACCTCACGGGCGCGGGATCCTCGGCGTTCTGATTCGCGACGCGACCCCGCTGCGGCTGCACGATCTCGGTCAGGATCCCCGCTCCGTCGGTTTCCCGCCGGGACATCCGGCGATGAACAGCTTCCTCGGCGTCCCGATTCTGCTCCGAGGGGTCGCCTTCGGCAACCTCTATCTGACGGAGAAGGCGGGCGGCGGGGACTTCGTCGAGGAGGACGAAGAGGTCGCGCTCCTGCTCGCGTCCCAGGCGGCCGTGGCGGTCGAGAACGCACGTCTGTACGAGTCCGCCACACGGTGGTCGCGGCAGCTCGAGTCGCTCAACGAGATCGGGAACGCGCTTGCCTCCGAAGTCGAGCTGCCGGCCCTCCTCGAGCTGGTTGCGACGCGGCTCCGCGAGCTGGTCGACGCGCGGCTGGTCCTGGTCGCGCTTCCCGAGGGCGACGAGCTCCGGTACGTGACTGCCGAAGGAGAGGGGGGCGAGGGCCTCGTCGGGCTGCGGCTCGACTTGCGGGGCTCGAAGGCCGGACGCGTGTTCCTGCGGAAGCGAAGCGAACGGGTGGACTCGATGGTGGACGATCCGGAGGCGGATCAGGTCACTGCACGCCAGATTGGAATCAACACTGCCCTCTTCGTACCGCTGGTCGTCCGCGACCGCGCGATCGGTCTCATCGGCGCGGTCGACAAGCAGCAACCGGACCCGCGCTTCAGCGAGGACGATCTCCGTCTGGCCGAGGCCTTCGCCGTCAGGGCCGCGATCGCCGTCGACCTCTCCGAGCGCGTGACGAGGGATGCGCTCCGCCGCGCAGTGGAAGCACAAGAACTCGAGCGGCGCCGCCTCGCACGCGAGCTCCACGACGAGATCGGTCAGGACCTCACTTCGATCCTGCTCGGGCTGAAGACGATCGAGGAGTCGGGGGACAAGGAACAGCTGAACGAGGCTACGGCCGCCCTGCGCGAGCTGGTCGTCGCTGCCCTCCAGGACGTGCGTCGGCTCGCCGTCGAGCTACGGCCGAAGGCCCTCGACGATTTCGGCCTGGTACCCGCGCTCGAGCGCCTCGCGATGACGTTCGGTGAGCAAACGGGGATGGTGCTCGAGGTCGAGAACCGGCTCGGCGATGTCCGTCTTCGGGGCGACGTCGAGACCGCGCTCTACCGGATCGTCCAGGAGGCTCTCACCAACGTCGTGAAACACGCGCAAGCCCAGCATGTCAGCATCCTTCTTACCCGGAAAGAGGGGAGGATCGCAGCGGTGATCGACGACGATGGGCAGGGCTTCGACCCGCGTGCGCAAACCGAAGGGCTCGGGCTGCTCGGGATTCGCGAGCGGCTCGACCTACTGGGGGGCCGGCTCGTGATCGAGGCGACCGGGGCGGGGACGACTCTCGTGGCGGAGGTGCCGTTCTAGTGGCGATCAGGGTGCTGGTCGTCGATGACCATGCCGTCGTGCGTAGCGGGCTGCGGCTTCTGCTCGACGCCGAGGACGACATCGAAGCGGTGGGCGAGGCCGGGAACATGCAGGACGCCGTCTTGAGGGCGCGCTCGCTCAAGCCCGACGTGGTTCTGATGGACGTCGTGATGCCGGGAGCCAGCGGGATCGAAGCGACCCCCGCTGTCCTGAAGGAGGCCCCCGAGGCCAAGGTGCTCGTGCTCTCCATGCAGGACGACCCGAGCTACGTCCGGGAAGCCTTTGCCGCGGGAGCGAGCGGCTACGTGCTCAAGGAGGCCGCCGACGAGGAGGTCGTAGGAGCTGTGCGCGAGGTCGCCGCGGGCGGTATGTACGTCCACCCGACCCTCGGCGCCCGGATGGTCGCAGCCGACGCCGAGGAGCGCTCCCGCGCGGAGGCCGATCCGCTTACCGAGCGGGAGCGAGAGGTGCTCAGACTGCTCGCGCGCGGCCATACGAACCAGGAGATTGCAAAGAGCCTGTTCCTGTCGGTGCGGACCGTAGAGACCCACCGCGCGCACGTCATGCAGAAGCTGAGGCTCTCGACCAGGGCCGAGCTCGTCCGCTACGCGATGAAGCAGGGCCTGCTGGCCGACGACACCGACGCGCGCTAGCCACGAGAGGCAGTGCCTGTTGCGGGCTTTCCGCAACGAGGATCGGGCCGTGTCCCGATGCCGGGCGGTGACGGTTCCGGCAGGCTGCTCGTATGCACCGGACGTACGCCGTCACCTGGCAGGAACCCCTCCGCGCTCCACTCTCGGGCAAGCTCGAGTTGCGCGCCACCGGGCTCAGCCTCGAAGGCTCGAACAGCACGTCCGGGAGTGCCGCCCTCCTGATCCCGTACGAGGAGTTCGCGGGAATGCGGCTCGCTCCATGGGGCGATCGGCTCGACGGCAGACCGACACTCGCGCTCGACCGGCTCGGTCGCGGCACGCTCCGGGTCGCCAGCATCGTTGCCCCCGGGGTCATCTCCGAGATCGCAGAAGGGCTCGATGCTCGGACTCGGCAACACCGGCGCGACTAGCGCGCCGAAGACGCCTGGCTCAGGCCCGCCCGAGCCACGGATCAAGTCCGCGGAGAACCCGCAGTCTCGAACCGTGGTCTCGCGGATGAGCGGCAGGCTCTGGGGCCTCAGACTCGGTACATCGGAATGGACAGTCGGTAGGAGGAGTCGGAAATGAAAGACCTATTCACACTCAGGAAAGTGTTCGAGATCGGCGGCATCGTGGCGGGCGTCGTCCTGATCGCGTTCGGCATCGCGACGCTCGTGATCGGCGTGAACGGCCGCTCGACCGTCCACAACACTCTCGCCCAGGAGCAGATCGTCGGCTCGCCCGACATGACACCGGCCGCGATCGCGCCGGGAGTGCAGGGAATTCTCGCCTCCCAGCAGAAGATCACGGCGGCTCAGGTCAAGGCCGGCGTCCCGGCTGACCAGCGCTTCGTCTTCAGCGGGATCTCCGCTCCGTCCTGCTCGGCAGCGGGCACGCTCGTCGGCAACGGCGAGACCGCGCGCTGCTTCGCGCAGTACATGCGGATCCATGCTCTCGAGGCAAGCGGCGGGCTCACCTACGCCCAGATGGGCCGCTACGTGGCCAAGCCCGGCACACCGGCGAAGTTCACGGACTTCAACGGAGCGACGTCGATCGACACGTATGCGCTGGTCGATGCCACGACCAAGCAGCCGGTCGCCAACCACGCGCGTGACCTCTGGGTCACGGAGACGGCGCTGACGACCGCGCTGAACACGAGCTACATGGCAGAGCGAATCTCGCTCTTCGGGCTCATGGTCGGCCTCACGCTTCTGCTGTCGGGATTCGGCTTCGCGATCCTCGCGATCGGTGGAGCCCTGCGGCGGATCGCGCGACCGGCGTCAGAACCGTCGAAGAGGCGAATTCCGACTTCTGTCCCGACCGCGTAAACCGGGTCAGAGATCGAAGGAGGGGCGGGCAACCCGCCCCTCTTCCTTTGGTCCTGGCCGTTGACGGTGCGCGAGCCCGCAACCTTCTAGCTCACAGCAGCTCCAGCGCCCCGCGCACCCGCTCCACCCACCACGCGAGCTCCGCCCGCGCCCGCTCCCGTTTCTCGTCGCTCGCCTCGACGAGCTCGTGCGCGAGCATGGGGCGTGCCAGCAGAGCTGCCCAAGCCACGCCAGCTCGAGCGCGCGCGGGTCGCATAGGTCGGCGGCAACGTCGCGGAAGTCATCCACCAGCTGCTCGCGCGTCGCGTCGATCCGCCAGCCGTTGACGAACAGGTACCAGGCGAAGTCGAGCTCGCAGGGGCCGGTGCCGGCCATCCCCCAGTCGATCACGATCGTGCGGTCGGAGAGCAGGCCGAGGTTCGCGCCCCGGAGGTCGTTGTGGATCAGCGTCGCGGTGCAGCGCGCGAGCTCACGCGCGAGCGGCTTCGGGTCCTCCATCGCGCCGAATACCGCAGTCGAGACGTCCTCGGGCACCGCCTCGGCGAACACTTCCCAGCCGACGGTAAGCATCTTCGGCAGATAGTCGACGCCCTCGGCCTCCCCGGCCACGGTCGCCGGCGCCGCGATCATGATTCGGTCCTCGAGCGAGCACGCGCCGCCGATCCGCTCGCCGGCGAACCGCCGGTGCATCGCTGCGAACGTCTCGAGAAGGCGCCGGCTTTCCTCGCGCGTGAGCCGCCGGTCCGGCGGCAGCAGCTCGTCGGACACGTCGCGCATGAGCAGCCACGTTCCCGTCTCCTCGCGGCCCGCCGCCAGCACCGCGTGGTCGATCTCGCGCGGCATTCGCGCGAGCAGGCCGTTCGTCCACAGTGAGGCCTCTCGGCCGGTGTCATGCGTCACGCGCGCGACCCAGTCGTCGCCCGAG
>JACDER010000189.1 GCA_013816275.1 Actinomycetota bacterium
CAGCTCGCGCTCGACGCGGGCGTCCGTGCCGTGATCCAGCCGGGAGGGTCGAAGCGCGACGGAGAGGTGATCGAGGCGGTCGAGTCAGCCGGCGCGGCGATGGTGTTCACGCACCACCGGCACTTCAGGCACTGAAACGTTTTTAGGCCTGAACCCGATATAGAGGCGTGAAGTCAGACGCCCAGCTGATCAAGGAGGCGCGCCGGGATGCGGAGGCGCTCGGCGAGCTGTATTGCCGCCACGCCGCCACGATTCACTCCTGGCTCCGCGCGCAAGCCTCGCCCGAGACCGCATCCGAGTTGGCTGCCGAGACGTTCGCCCAGGCGGCGCTCTCGCTCCGTCGTTTCAAGGATCCGGGAGACGGTTCCGCGGCGCCGTGGCTCTTCGGGATCGCCAAGAACCTCCTGCGCCGGTCCTACGAGCGTGACCGCGTCGAACGATCGGCGCGCCGTCGGCTCGGCATGCCGGAGGCCTGGCACGACCCAGGTCCCGGGCGCGTCGAGGAGCGCGACCGGGCCGAGCGGATGACGCCCGGCCTCGTGACCGCGCTCGCCGCGCTGCCGCCCGGGCAACGGCGGGCGCTCGAGCTGAGGGTGATCGAGGAACTCCCCTACACCGAGGTCGCCTCGTCCCTCTCCTGTTCCGAGGTCGCGGCGCGCATTCGCGTCACGCGCGCACTCGGCTCGCTCTCCCAACGCTTGAAAGGAGTCTCACCATGACCCAGCTCACGACCGAGCTCGAGACGATCGGGCGGGACCTCTGCCTCGCCTACTCCGGCCGGCTGCGCCGCAGACGGAGGATCCGCGCCGGTGCAGCCGCAACGTGCTCCGTCCTGATCTTCGCAGGTGCGGCGTACGCGTCCGGAATCGCGGACGACCTCCACCTCGACCCGACGAAGTGGGAGATCCTCGGCGGCGGCTCGATCGACGGCGGCAAGGGCGAGTTCGTCCATGCGAAGAGCCTGCAGGACGGCGGCCCTTCGACCTTCATGGTCGAGCACGACGCCGGCATGGACCGGTATGGCGCGTTCCTGCTCCACGAGCGCCTGAAGGCAGCCGCCGACGAGAGCTCACCTACCCCGGCCGCGCCCGAGCCGGGGGCGCTCTGCACGCGCGCGGAGCTGACCCGCATCGAGCGGAACGCTCTCGACGCACTGCGCGCGAATGGCTCGCCCGAGGCCGCAACCGCGGCGGAGACGTGCCGCGGCCGCGCTTACGGCATCGAGATGGCGCAGCGCGTGTTCTCGGGTCTCGAGCCCGCGACGAACCTGATGCCCGGCGTGCAGTAGCCGTGTTCCGTCACTGAGGACTCCGAACGCAGCGGCCGCCGTATCACCAACGTGAACCAGAAGCTCCGCGACGAAAGATCGCATGGCCCCGATGCACATGCACGCGCCGTCGTCGACGAGCGGCTCAGATCAGTCCGCCGCGAGCGGCGAACCTGCGTCCCGCACTAGCTCAGAGCTCGCCGGGCTTGCCGAAGCGATAGAGGACAGGCCCCTGGGCAGTCGCGAGAGCGAAGAACAGGAGGATCGCGTCCTCCTGGGCGCCGGCGGAGTCCAGATCTCCGATCGAGATCGGTTCGTAGCCCGCGTCGCGGGTCAACTGTTCCGTTACCTCGCGGGCGTCGTCGTCGGCACAGTAGATGTTGCTCGGCGTCACACTTTGATTGCCGATCTCGTCGTACGCACGCGCGAAGTTGAGGTTGAACGCCTTCGCCGTCGGCCCACCGGTTATCGACTTCACCTGTGCGGCGAGCGAGTCGAATCCGTCCGGGGGCGGGGTGCGGATCCGGTTCGTGGCGTCGATGGTGACCTTCCCCTCGAGGCCGCTCACCTTCCCGAGCGCGTCGGCAACGGCGTCGGATGGAACGGCGAGCAGCACGACGTCGGAATCGGATGCATCTCCGCCGTCCTGGCCGAGCTCCTGCACTTCGTGGCCGGCCTTCCGCCAGAGCCCGGCGAGCCCACCTCCGACGTTTCCTCTCCCGACGACGGTGATCTTCATCGGACTGGACATTACTCTTCAGGAGCAGTGCCCCGCGAGTACCCGACCGTGCTCGAGCTCGTCGGCCGGACGCCGCTCGTTCGTCTGCAGCGGATCGTCCCGGCGGGCGCGGCGACGGTCGCGGTCAAGCTCGAGTACCTGAACCCCGGCGGCTCGGTCAAGGACCGGATCGGAATCAAGATGATCGAGGCGGCCGAGCGGGAGGGGAAGCTGAAGCCCGGCGGGACGATCGTCGAGCCCACGTCGGGCAACACGGGCACCGGCCTCGCCATCGCGGCCGCGCTCAAGGGCTACCGCTGCATCTTCGTCATGCCCGACAAGATGAGCCAGGAGAAGATCGCCCTCCTCCGCGCCTACGGCGCCGAGGTCGTGATCTGCCCATACGCGGTCGAGCCCGACTCGCCGGAGAGCTACTACTCAGTCTCCGACCGGCTGGCCGAGGAGATCCCCGGCGCGTACAAGCCCGACCAGTACACCAACTCCGCGAACCCGGACGCGCACTACGAGACGACCGGGCCCGAGATCTGGGAGCAGACGGGTGGCGAGCTCGACGCGCTCGTGATCGCCGTCGGCACGGGCGGAACGATCACCGGAACCGCGCGCTATCTGAAGGAGCAGGACTCAGGCGTGCTCGTGGTCGGCGCCGATCCAGAGGGCTCGATCTACACGTCAGGCGAGAGGATGCACCCTTATCTGGTCGAAGGCGTCGGCGAGGACTTCTGGCCGAAGACGTTCGATCCAACGGTGGTCGACCAGTGGGTGACCGTCTCCGACCGCGACTCCTTCCTGACCGCGCGCAGGATGGCCCGCGAGGAAGGCCTGCTCATCGGTGGGTCCGGCGGAACGGCCGTCCACGCGGCGATCGAGGTCGCGAAGCAGCTCGGCGAGGGCAAGACCGTCGTGACCCTCGTCCCCGATTCAGGTCGCGCGTACCTGTCCAAGTTCTACGACGACAACTACATGATCGATCTCGGATTCCTCGAGCGGAAGGGTCAGATGCCGACGGTCGAGGAGGTGCTGCGCTTCAAGGGGGTCGAAGAGCGCGAGCTCCCGGACCTGATCACGATCGAGTCGCACCAAAAGGTCGGGGAAGCGATCGACCTGATGCAGCAATACTCGATCTCGCAACTCCCAGTCGTACGCAACGAGCAGATCGACTCGCTGGCGGACGTGATCGGCTCCCTCCAGGAGCGCGGCCTGCTCGATCGCGTCTTCCGCAACCCGGATTCGCTGAACGAGGACGTCGCGACCGCCATGGGGCCGCCGCTCACGGCCGTGGAGGCGAGCGAGTCGATCGACCAGGTGTTCACCGACCTGAGTGGCGGGAGCGCCGCCGTGGTCGTGGCCCGCGGGGGCCGGCCGACGGGAATGCTGACGCGCGCCGATCTGCTCGAGTATCTCGCGCACCACCGCGACGGGCGCTGAGACCTCGACTTCGAGTCGAGCAACGTCGAGCCAACTCGACGTGTCCCGTCGAGCCCACTTGACGCGTCCCAACGGGACAAAGCAACCTGCCGAAACCTCCCAACCCTCCAAAAAGTGCCAGGCACCCTCGAGGGTTCAAAAGAGTGCCAGGCACCCTCGAGGGTTCAGTCGGGCGAGACCTTGCCGTTGTGCGAGGCGCGCTCTCGCACCTCGAGCTCGAGCGTCATCGTTTGCACCGCGTTCTCGAGCAGCTCCGCGACCACGTGCATCCTCCGCGCCTCCGAGCGCTGCTCGAGCAGCTGCTGCTTCACCTCCGCGCCGAAGTCGACGCGCGCCGCGAGTTGGTACGAGAGCGGCCCCGACTGCGGATCGGGATCTCCGATGTCCGAAGAGGTGATCTCCTTAAGCCTCGCGAACTGCTCGAGCGCGCGTGCCACGTCGGCCTCTTCCGCAT